>NZ_SNXO01000007.1 GCF_004362975.1 Aminicella lysinilytica
TTCATTAGACATTCCTCCTTTAGCTATGGTAGTTTGGTTGGTGAACCTTTACTATCATAGCACAGGAGGTTTTATTTTGCCTAAAACTCAAGTTATTGACTCCACCCGCATAGCAGGTGGATTTTGATTCCTCGCCTTTCGGCTCGGAATTGGCCGCTAAAGCTACATTCAGAAACGGCGCCACAGTTTCCTGCGGCGCCGTCATGGCTCAATTAGCTAATTATATCTTTTATCAAAATCGGCATCTCTGGTTTTCCCTCCCCAATACGGAAGGCGGCCTTAACTTCTGCAGCCGCGGCCTCAGCCTTATGGGCATTGCCACTGTAAACAGTGGCAAGGACTTCTCCCGGGCGAACTGGATACCCAACTTTCTTGTGAAGCAAAACCCCTGCTCCGTAGTCGATATCATCTTCCTTACGGGCACGTCCCGCGCCCGTATGCTGGGACGCGATGCCGATTCTTTCGGCATCGATCTCGCAAACGTATCCGGCGCCATCGGCTACTACATCTACTGCCACTTTGGCAATCGTCAGTTTCGATGGATCATCAACAACTGTTGGGTCGCCGCCTTGGGCGGCAATCAACTCACGGAGTTTTGCCAGGCCGGCACCGCTGTCCAGCGCCTGGCGTGCGAGGGCAACGCCCGCATCGATTGCCTGACGTGCAAGGGCTGTGCCATCTACTAAGCCGGCGCCCGCATTGGGCACGGCGTTTGCGCCGGAAGTTGCCATGCTACCGGTGCCCGCATCCAAGTTGCCACCCAAACAAATCATCACTCCAGCCAACCGTAAAGACAGCTCTGTAATATCCGCAGGGCCGTGGCCGCTGAGAACATCTATAGCTTCACGGACTTCCAAGGCGTTGCCGACTGCGCAGCCAAGAGGCTGGCTCATATCAGTGATCACGGCCACGGTTTTGCGGCCGGCCGATTCGCCTATCTCACACATTATCCGACTCAGTTCCTGAGCATCCGATAAATTCTTCATGAACGCGCCGCCTCCGCATTTGACATCCAGAACTATGGCATCACTGCCAGCGGCAAGTTTTTTACTCATTATACTTGAGGCAATGAGGCTCATATTTTCAACAGTTCCCGTCACATCACGAAGAGCGTATATTTTCTTATCGGCAGGTGTTATGTGACCGGTCTGTCCGGTTACTGCAATGCCAATCGACTCTACCTGTGCCATAAACGCCGCCGGTTCCATCGAAGTAGAAAATCCCGGAATGGAATCCAGTTTATCCACTGTACCACCGGTGAAACCAAGGCCGCGGCCGCTCATCTTGGCCACCGTGACGCCGCAAGCGGCTGCCAGAGGACCAACGATCAGAGTTGTTTTGTCGCCGACACCGCCGGTAGAATGCTTGTCCACTTTGGTGCCACTGATTCCAGACAAGTCAATAGTATCACCTGAGCAACGCATGGCGTCTGTCAGCTGGAATGTCTCAGCCTTGTCTAGATGCTGGAAATAGATGGCCATAAGCAGGGCCGACGCCTGGTAGTCAGGAATGTCGCCGGCTGTGTATCCCTTTACAAAGTACTTGATTTCATCTGAAGTCAGGGTACCGCCGTCGCGCTTTTTGATTATAATGTCTTCCATGTTCATTTCAGCAATCCTCCCAGGAAGCTCTCGCCCATTCTCGTCTCATAGACTCCCAGGTAATCTGCGATGGTCTGTCCGCAGTCAGCGAAGGTGTGACGAGTGCCGATATCCACACCTGCCCTGATATTTTTGCCATAAATCATCAAAGGCACATATTCTCTGGTGTGGTCGAAACCGCTGTGGACCGGGTCGTTGCCATGGTCGGCGGTTATCATAAGAATATCCTCATCTTTCATGGCTCCTATGATTTCCGGCAGTCGACTATCGTAATCCATGATTGCGTGGCCGTAGCCGGATGGGTCACGGCGGTGACCATATAGAGAATCGAAGTCCACCAGATTAGTGAAAATAAAGCCTCCGAAATCCTGGCCCATTGCTGATATGGTCTGATCCACACCGTCCATGTTACCTGTTGTGTGGACAGACTTCGTCACCCCCTGTCCATTGAAAATATCACTGATCTTGCCTATAGCATAGACAGTCTGGCCAGCGCCGCTGATGTGATCCAGTACAGTCGGCTCCGGTGGCGAAACGGCGTAATCCCTGCGGTCAGTAGTTCTGACACGCTTGCCGTCCTTCTTGACATAAGGTCTTGCAATGACTCTCCCGCAAGCCCATTTTCCCACCAGAAGTTTCCTGGCGATCTTACAGATCTCGTATAAGCGTTCGAGAGGGATCACATCCGTATTGGCCGCGATCTGGAAAACACTGTCCGCCGATGTGTAGACGATAGGCTTGCCCGTGGCTTCGTGCTCGTCGCCCAGGTCCTCGATGATCACAGTTCCAGATGCAGCGTAATTTCCAATGACTTCCGAGCCGATATCCCGTTGGAATTCCTCTATGAATTCCGCAGGGAATCCGTCCGGGTAGGTTTTGAATGGCGTCATTGTCTCTATGCCCGCGATTTCCCAGTGGCCTGTTATGGTGTCTTTGCCCCGGGACATTTCCTGCATGCGGCCGTATGACCCCGTCAGTTTTTCAGGCGCAAAAACAAACCTGCCTCCACCGGCCCCCTGGATGTTTCCCAGTCCCAGCTTCTGCAGGTTAGGTATTGCAAAATTATCCGTATTCTCAGCAGCATGAAGAAGCGTATCAGCTCCCAGATCCCCGTACTTGTCTGCGTCCGGCTCAGCGCCGACGCCCATGCTGTCCATTACCATTAGTATTACTCGTTTCATAGCTACCTCCCCATAAGCCCGGGCTCACACTTTGCACAAGCTCCGGCCTATTCCCTGATAAGTTCCGGCTTGCACTCCAGATAATCCAAAGATACAAGTCTGTATTCTACTCCGTTTAATACCCCAGAAAGACCATTCTTAAAAGCCTCTTTGCCATGAAGATGTCCGTAGATGCATGTTTCCACTCCGTATTCCGTCATCATATCCGTAAATCCCGATGCCTGCATCTTATCGTTAGTCGGCGGATAGTGAAGCGCTGCGATTATAGTCTCCGCACCTGCTGACCTGGCCTCCTCCAAAGAAAACCTCAGGCGTATCATTTCCCTGTCGTAGATTTTTCTGTCGTGGTCGTCGAAAGCCTCCGTCCCCGGGCATATCCAGCCGCGGGTGCCACAAAGGCCTACCTTTGTGCCGGGAATCATGTAACAATGGTTCTGCAAAAACGTTATCCCCGGGAACATGCTGTTCATTTTGTTGGTAGATGTCCACCACAGATCATGGTTGCCTTTGGTTATGACTTTATGGCCGGGCAAGGCATTTATCCACTCAAAATCGGCCATTGCTTCATCGAGGCGCAGGCCCCAAGAAACATCGCCCGGAATGAAGATCGTGTCTTCCTCGCCGATAGTTTTTTCCCAGTATTCCTTCACTTTCACATGATGATCCAGCCAGAGATCCCCGAATATATCCATAGGCTTCTCTATGCGCTCATCAAACGAAAGGTGAAGATCTCCAATAGCATATAAGCTCATCTATTCACTGTCCTCATCTGTTTCTCCATCTTCTAAACTATTAAAATCGAACATCTCAGCCGCCTGGTCTCCCGACAGCTCCGTGACGCTCTTCAGTTTCCGCTGCATGACTCTCGTCCTTGTGCCGATGAGAGTATCCAGATTATTATTAGCCTGATTGAGATTGTTCTGAGCCTTTACCAGAACGTCCTCGAATTTGCCGAACTCGGTCTTGACGGCGCCGAGAACATCCCAGACTTCGCTGGAACGCTTCTGGATTGCCAGTGTCCTGAATCCCATCTGCAGGCTGTTGAGCAGGGCCGCCATAGTGGTCGGTCCCGCGATGTTTACATTATAGTCGTGCTGCAAAGTTTCCACCATGCCAAGTCTTACGACCTCAGCGTAAAGTCCCTCAAAAGGCAGGAACATAATGCCGAAATTGGTGGTGTTCGGCGGCGCGATATATTTGGTTTTTATGTCTTTGGCTTCATTTTTGATCATGGTCACCAGGTTTTTCTGAGCAGCGTTAATAATGTCCACGTCGCCCACATCGTAGGCGTCCACAAGTTTAGCATAGGCATCGCCCGGGAATTTGGAATCGATTGGCAACCACACAGACTTACCGTTTTCTCCCGGCAGTTTGACGGCGAACTCAACGACATTGCTACCCTCACCTCTGGTATTTACGTTCTCGGCATACTGCTCCGGCGCCAGGATCTCTTCAAGAATAGCTCCCAGCTGGACCTCTCCGAGGATACCTCTGGTCTTCACGTTGGACAAAACCTTCTTCAGATCGCCCACTCCCGTGGCAAGGGTCTGCATTTCTCCAAGGCCTTTGCTGACCTGCTCCAGGCGTTCGCTGACCGTACGGAAAGATTGGCCGATTCGCTCTTCCAGAGTTTTCTGGAGTTTCTCATCGACTGTATTTCTCATTTTCTCCAGCTGCCTGTTGTTGTCTTCAGTCAACTCGCCGATTTTCTGAGACATAGTGCTTCTGATGTTTTCCAGTTTCTGCTCATTTTCCAGAGACATCTGGTTGAACTTCTCGTTGAGTTCTGCCAGCCTCTTGTCCTGAGCTTCCGTGGCGCTCTTCTGATTATTGAATACCATATTCCCAAAGGAACTGAAGGCATCATTTATATTGTGGCTGGTTTCTGTCCTGTACTGATTGATTTCCTTTCTGACCGACGCGAATCTGGTCACGGTAAAAATGGAAATCACTATGGAAACTGCCAACATTATTATTAGTGTAATATCAAATCCCGACATACTGCCTCCTGCTGCTTTTTCGATATTGCCTTCCGCCGTTCTGATATGAACTGCTGCGCGCAATTATTCTTCGTCATCAAATTCCTGCTTCTTGTATCTACGCGGTCTGGATCTGAGTTCTTCCTCGACCTCGTCCGCTTTATCCGGATCTTCGTCATTGGCGTTGATGTATGAAACATCCTCAGGATCGATTTCATCGCCGGCGTCATCGTCCTCGGCGCATTCACCCTCAGCATCCTGCTCCTGGAAATCCTCAGGCTTAGCTTTGCCCGTGAATATCATGTAGGCCTGATCCAGTTCGTTCAAAGTCACCATAGAATCCCGCAGAGCCACATTGACCCCCGCCAGTGAAAGTTTGAAATCGTCCAATGTCACTTTGTTCTTGGTGTACTGCTTGCGGTCCATGAGATCGTAATGATTCTGATTTCTCACGCAAAGCTTGATGAAATCGTCCAGGCTCACCTCGAACTTTTTCTCCAGCTCCTGAGCCTGCTCGTCCTCCTGTGGAATCTTCATGGCAGAAAGTTTCTGGCCCAGCTCCTTGGACTTTTCCTCCAGATCCTTGAAGCCCGCAATGTGGCCGCTGAAATCGATCTTCCGAAAAATGGCCAGTTTCTTGCCGTCTTTGGTGGCGGCCATGGTCACTTCCTTGTATTTAACAAGAATATCGTTATAATACTCATCAATATATGCTGAAATTTGCTCTTTGTAATCCATAATATACCCCCTGGATTCAACTGTGATCCGACTTTTTCCGACTATTTTCCGACTTTGTTCAATGCCTGATCGAAGTCTGCAATTATATCATCTAGGTTTTCGCAGCCGATAGATGCTCTTATGAGCTCCGGCCTGATGCCGCCTGCCAGCTGCTCTTCCTCGGAAAGCTGTCTATGGGTAGTCGATGCAGGATGCAGAACGCTTGTCCTGATATCGCCTACATGAACTACGATACTGGCCAGTTCCAAATGTGTCAGGAAATCCTCGCCCGCCGCGCGTCCGCCTTTGACTCCGAAGCACAAAACTCCGCTTGCGCCTTTCGGCATGTATTTCAGCTGTCTCTCGTGGTCGTCGTCGTCCTCGAGTCCCGGGTACTTGACCCAGTCAACCATCGGGTGCTGCTGCAGGAATTTCGCCACGGCCATGGCGTTCTCGCTGTGTCTTTCCATACGCAGGTGCAAAGTGTCCAGCCCCTGGAATGTAAGGAATGCGATCATTGGTGCCATGGTGCAGCCGATATCTCTGAGCATCTGTGCTCTCAATTTTACACAAAAAGCCTGCTTTCCGAATTTCTCTACATATTTAATGCCATGGTAGCTTTCGTCTGGCTCTACCATGCCCGGATATTTGTCTGCGTATTTATTCCAGTCAAAGGTGCCGCCTTCGATGATCATTCCGCCAACGCATGTGGCGTGGCCGTCGGACCATTTGGTCGTTGAATGAACGACGATGTCAGCGCCGTGTTTGAGCGGCTGGCAAAGTGCCGGCGATGCCAGCGTGTTATCTACGATTAAAGGCACGCCGATTTCCCTGGCTGCCCCACTGAATTTATCAAAGTCCAGCACTGTCAGAGCCGGGTTCCCGAGAGATTCTCCGAAAAGAGCCTTGGTGTTTGGTTTGGCCAGTGCCACGATTTCTTCTTTACTGATGTCCTGATCTATAAATGTAGTCTCGATGCCCATTTTCTTCATAGTCACGCCGAAAAGGTTATGTGTGCCGCCGTAAATGTTGGCGCAGGCGATAATGTGATCTCCCGCTTCACAGATGTTCAGCATAGTGATCAAATTGGCTGCCTGACCTGAACTGGTTGCGATTCCGGCGGTTCCGCCTTCCAGCGCCGCCATTTTCTCTTCCAGTGCATTCACTGTAGGACTTCCCAGCCTCGTATACATGAAATCGCTGCTTTCCAAATCGAACAACGCCGCCACATCCGGCGCATTGTAATATCTGTAAGTAGTGTTCTGGACAATGGGCAAAACCTGCGGTTCCCCGCTCTCTGCCTTATATCCGGCCTGTATGCAATTGGTTTCAAATTTGTATTCTGTCATTTTCTATACCTCCAAGGTTTTCTCCCGCTCCATCCTTAATATTCTATACCATAACCCGCTCAAAATCAATGTGTCGAAACCTTAATTCTGAATCCTTCGGGAAATGTCGCTAGATGGCGGAATCTGCCGAAGTATTGTCTTTGGTGATGATGGTTTTCATGGCAACGGTCCCGCCCAGGTACTTTAAAACCAAGGCTTCCAGCTCGTCGGTGGCCTGTGTGAGGTCGTCGTGACGGCTCGGGTCTACGCTCTCAAAAATGAGAAAGACGTTTTTAGAATCCTCTGTAAGCATTGTGCGTACGCCGTCTCGCCAGTTCCAGCATCGACATACCGCGCCTTCGTCATCGATATAACAAATCTCACTCGGCAGGGTCGGGTCGTTCTCCGTGTCTCCTAACGCAAGGAAACTGTCTCCGCCCTCAGTAATGGTAAGTCTCATATCGCCCTTGATGGTGTCTGCATCTTCGCCGCCGCAAGGCAATCCATACTTAAGGGACATGGCATTGTAAATGTCAACCAGCGGATTTATCGGTCCGACTTCCTTGCCTTTCTGTATTCTGTTCAACAGGGCCTCGATAGACGCTCTGTTGCCCTTCTTCTTCTTGAATTTCTGGAAGGCGTCCCTCCACACAGAAACCACGCTGCACTGACTCAAAACAGGTTTGTCTATGAATTTTTCCGCTTCTCTATTGGCCTCCGCCAGCATATCAATGATTTCCTGCCGTGCCGGCCCGTCTTCCATAGAATTATCCAGGCCTCTGACCGTCATGATTCCCAGCTCCGCCTCTGGAAAAATGTCCCAGAACGACTTTTCTGCAATAAACTTGTCCATTTTCAGCCTCCTTTATGGCGCCCATCGTAAGCATACATTCTGACGCTCTATGCACCCCGATTATCACTTTAATTTCCGATTTTCGTTATCACTACATTTTATTACAAAATTCGGGTCCCGTCCACCCCCCTCCGAAAATGACTTGTGAGCAAATACCTCTTTAGTGGGGTTGACTATTGTTCCATCAATGGTATAATGGAAAATATTGGTAATTAAGATTAGCCGTAGTTGTTTTTGTTTGGATCTCAGAAGTTAAAGGAAAAATATAACACATATTAGGAGGTATAACTATGTCCGTAAATGGATATATATCCGCTGATGCCGCTGCTGAGAAGTGGGGCATTTCGCGTCGCAGAGTATACTCACTTTGCAAAAACAACCGAATCACAGGTTTGATCCGCTTCGAAAACCGCTGGCTGATTCCCGAAAACGTAGACAAACCCACCGATGACAGACGAATCATCGGCTCAACCTCGTCAAACTATTTTTTGTCCAGCCTGCCAATAATGCTTGATTGTGGCGACGATTTAGAACTATTGCGCGACAACAAAGAGCTTCGCCCTTTGATTGACGGTCAACTAAACCGTGAAGCCTTGTATTTCCAAGGCAAGCCGCTTCCGAATGAAAGTTCTGCAAACTATGATAGCATACCTTTGTTATCCAAGCATATAATAGGAAAGCAGGCGACCATTAACGCCGGTGATTTCAATGGCTTCAACGCGCATAGGATGCCCTTGGATATTGCTGCGGGCAACCCATCCTATAGGCTGGATCCGTCAAGAAATCCAATCAAGGATCTGTCGAACGCCTTGGCATCGCTCACACTTTACCACAGTGGCAGATGTTGTTCCCTGGTCAAAAGCGGCGTCTTTCCGCTTTTGCCGGAAAGCTGCCGAAGTTACGCTACTGTCCTTCACTGTAAATATCTGCTCGCTACTGATAAACCGCTGGAAGCGGCATCAGCAGCCAAAGCAGCGCTTTCGATGCTACCAGTATCCGGCTACAAGATTTCTAAGATTTACCTTAATCTTACTATCGCAGATGCGCTGATCACCCTTTACGAAACTGAAAATACCGGGTCCAGGAAATGTAAAACCAGTAAATACGAATCCAGTAAATATGACGCTGAAATCTATTTTAAAGCGGCAATTAAGTTAGCTGCTCCATTCGGGTACATACTTCCCTTCGCTGAGAATATGGTTAAATATGCAAAATTTACATTGGATTGCATTCTGAAAAATCAGTGGTCCGCTGCTATGGAAATCAAATTACTTGCCTCACAACTTTCCGAGAATATGCATTTTATGATAAGCAAAATATGCTCCGACAACATTTCGCTTATCCTAAATCCCGAAGACAGACTCCTTCTCACCATGGTAAAGGCCGGCTGTTCAGATTCGGAAATTGCTAAAATCAAACATAAATATACTCACCATATCAGAATCGAAAGGCGTAAACTATACAGAAGGCTTGGTATCACACGTAGAGAGCAGTTGGCTGCTTTCGAAGGATATGACCTGTGCGAACTCAACGATCAACAAACCCGGCAGAATCAACAGAATACACAAACCCGGCAGCTGATAAATCCATGAATACTGTTACGCATAAAGGTACCATTGATGGAACAATAGCCCACCTCTCCAAAGTACCTACCAACATACCCCTAAATTGGCTCAGGTGCAAAAAACGGGGCAAATTGCACCGAAACTTCACATTGCAGTGCTATACTTATTTCATTATGTGGGCGAAGAGCCTGCGCGACTTCCGGAGGAAAATTTGGATAGTTCATTATCAACAAAACCAAAACTGAAAGAGACAATCCTTGATCGAGCAGATCGTAACAAACTCATAATCAAGATTCTACTATTCGTTGTCTGCGTATGCGTCGTTGGCGTGTTCACAGTTAACGACTATTTTCTGTACGACAAACCGATTGGAAAAATCACGAAAGTGACCAACACTTATTCTGAAACCAAGGACGGTTACGACGGCACCTACAGTTATAATGAAAAGTATTATGATCAAACTATTACGGCCACGATCATGAACGGCAAATATAAAGGAAAGATTGTGACGCTCACCAACGAATATGGAAAGTCCGAGGTTTATGACACGAAGTATTCCAAAGGCGACCGTGTTTTCATCGAGCAAATCAAGCACGCCAGCAAATCCGGCGCGGGCGCAGCGGCAGCAACCACCAGCAAATCCGGCGCGGGCGCAGCGGCAGCAAGCACCAGCAAATCCGGCGCCGCACTTACGGGCAACATTTCCGGCACCAAGCGGGACTGGCTGGTGGCCATCGTCCTTACAATTTTGTTTGGACTTTTCCTGCTGGTTGGCGGAAAGAAAGGCGCCCTGACTATACTCAGCCTGGTCCTCAACATGGGGGCATTTTATGTGGTGCTGCTCCTTTACACCAAGGGAATCAACATCCTTGCAATGACAATACCTATGACAATATTCTTCACAGCAATGCTTTTGTTCTTCATGCACGGGCGGAGCGAGAAAACCATGCTGTCTTTTGTTGCAACCATTATCACAATCCTTGCGACTACAGCCATAGCCGCCATCGTCATCCACTTCGGCGAACGCATCGACTACGACTTCATGGACTACCTTAACCAGCCCTACGACCAGGACGACGCCAACCTCATATTCATTTCCGAGATCCTCGTCGGCTGCCTGGGCGCCGTCATGG
Organism: Aminicella lysinilytica; assembly: GCF_004362975.1. Classification (GTDB taxonomy): domain Bacteria; phylum Bacillota; class Clostridia; order Peptostreptococcales; family Anaerovoracaceae; genus Aminicella; species Aminicella lysinilytica. The sequence goes on from NZ_SNXO01000007.1 coordinate 10,358, forward strand.
ATGTCGTCGTAACTATGGTCATGACCGTGGACCAGATCACCGAGACCGGCATGGACGTGACGCGCAGAAATTACATCGACTCCTGCAGAGCCGTAGGCGACGACCTGGTGGGCACCATGATCAACCTGATGCTCTTCACAAACATAGCCGCGTGCATACCAAGATTTGTTTTGTTCATGAGAAACGGCATCGCCTTCACGACGATCCTTAAATACAACGTGTTTTTCGAGGTGGCCCGCTTCCTGACAGGGAGTATCGGCGTCGTACTGGCGATCCCCGTATCCGCCGCCGTGGCCATATGGTACTATAGAAAGAAGGTGGCAAAATGCTGATTGCTCTAACCGCCATACTTTTCATACTCATATTCATAGTCTGCGGAGACAAAGGCACCAAGTCCATCATCTCAACAGTCATGAACGCCGTGCTGCTGCTTCTGGCGATTTTCCTCATATACAAGAATTTCAACCCTATGCTGGTCACCATTGCCTGCTGCGTCATGATTTCCGTGGTCACCCTCTTCTACCAGAACGAGGTCAACATCAAATCCAAGGTGGCATTCCTGTCAGTACTGGTGGTCATCATCGTCGTGATACCTTTGATCTACTTCATGGCTTACGGCGCCAACGCGGCCGGGTTCAACCCTGAGGAATACGAGATCACAGACTCCAACGGTTACACCAGAAACATCGATGTCAGCATGCTGGCCCTGCAGATTTCCATCATGCTCATCGCCCTTATGGGGACCATCATCGATACGGCCGTGGCCATAACATCGTCTATTTACGAGATACGATCAAATAATAAGGACCTGTCTCTGCAAGCCCTGATGAAATCATCATTCAAGGTCAGCAAAGCGGTCCTGAGTACTTCGATACATACGATATTCTATATTTACATTGCCGAGTACATGACTCTGCTCATTCAGTACATGACAGACTATTCCCTGTCGTACATTATCAACAGCCAGTCCTTTGCGCGAGAGCTCATATCAGTCTCCATCAGCGGCATCGGCTGCTGCCTAGTCGTGCCCGTGGCTACTGTTGCCGGCGCTGTACTGATCAGCCGCCAAGGCCAGATCAGAGTCAAAGGCGGTGTCAAGGCAAAACTCAAAGCCGGCGCCACGGTCAAATCCAAGAGCAAGCTCAGGCCTTGAGCAATATCTTCATAGCCTCCACATAGCCTTGAAATCCCAGGCCCGACACTGTGTCTATGCAGGCCTCCCGCACAAAGGATACCCTGCGGAAGTCTTCCCGGCTGTCTACATGGGAAATGTGAACTTCTACGGCCGGCAGAGCTACTGCCTTCAGGGCATCGAGAATGGCTACGCTGGTGTGGGTGTATGCTGCAGGGTTAATGACGATGCCGTCGTAAACTCCGTAAGCCTGCTGAATGGCATCGACAATGTCACCCTCATGATTAGACTGGAAAAAGGCGGCCTCCACCTTTAACTGCGAAGCCGCCTTTTTAATATACTCTACCAGATCAGCATAGGTATCGCGGCCGTAAATATCAGGCTCTCTTATGCCCAGCATATTTATATTCGGTCCGTTGATAACTAAGATCCTCATTATTTCATCTCCTGATTATTATCTATGAAGAAGTCACTCCAATACTTATAAGCATCCTTGCGTTCCTCGTATAGTTTCTCCACTCCTGTAGAAGTAGAAAGAGGTCTGCCGTCTGTTACCAGTTTGTCCAGATCCCTCTTGATCCAGATTACCACGCCATTCTGCTTGATAATATTGTAATTTACTTTTCTCTTGATTATACCGCCGCCTGTGGCGATGACAAGTCCGTTCCTGATGCAGGCCTTCTCCAGCATTTCGCTCTCGATGTTTCTGAAATATGTCTCGCCCTTCTCATCGAATATCTTCTCTACAGACATTCCTTCGCTTTCCTCGATCATATCGTCCACATCCACGAAACCTCTACCCATACGTTCGGCCATCTTCTTGCCAAGCATAGTTTTCCCTGCTCCCGGCATACCTATCAGTATGGTATTCAGAGTCTCGCTTCTGACCTCATCGGTGACTATGTCTATATCACCGTCATCTATCTTGATGCCCTGGAACAGTTCACTGGATTCCTTGGCCTGAGCCACCAGCATATCTATACCGCCGGCACATGGGATAGACCTGGCCATAGCGTCCAGAATAAGTTTTGTTTTGTCCGGGTTGTATATGAGATCTACAACGCCTGCGCAATCATGAAAATCGTCCAGATTGACCAGGGTTTTACCGTTGTAGGGGAACATACCCACGGGCGTGGTGTTTACTATGATCTCCGCGTCGAAATGCTCCGATATGTTCTCATAATTGTCTTTGCCGGATCTGGAAATCACGGTCACGCTGGCCGCTTCTCTATCCGCAAGGACCGTACGCACTGTGTGAGAAGCACCGCCGCTTCCCAGAATTATGCACTTCTTCCCAGCCACATCTATCTTATTATGTGTCAGCAGATATCTGAATCCGAAGTAGTCTGTGTTATAGCCTGTGATCTTGCCGTTCTCGTCTTTCAGAACGGTGTTGACACTCTGTATCTTCTTGCTGTCGTCTGAGAGTTCATCGCACAGGGCCATGACCTTCTCTTTATATGGTATAGTAATATTGAATCCGCTGTAATCTTCCGATCTCAGCAAGTCTTCCAGTCCCTCTTCATCGACCTCACAGATGTCATATTCATAGTTTCCGAATTTACTGTGGATCTGCTTAGAATAACTGTGTGAAAGGCTTCCCCCGATTAGTCCAAATCTACTCATTAGTCATCTCCATATAACTTCCTAAATAAACGTATTCCTGCTCTGCATGGCTTACCTGGCTTATCATGTTCCTGAAGGAATCGCTGTCAAATGGCGTTTCCACATCGAAACAGAACATCAGGTCCTCTTCATCGTCAGGCGCCGTCCAGCTTTTCATCTTGGAGACGTTCAGCCCCAGTGCATAGAATTTATCCAGAACTCCGTAGAGAGCTCCCGGCACGTCAGGTACTCTGAGCATCAGACATGTCCTGTCAGCGCCTCTGTAAATTTCCAGTTCCCTGCTGATGCAGACAAACCTCATTCCACCGGCAGTTACCGTGCTGCGTACTATGTAGCAGTTATTCTCAGCCAGCATCTCGTATACTCTGTTACTGACATCTATATGCCTGCCTATAGTAATGACAGCATATTTGCACTGACCGCTTTCAACGGCAGCGAAGATGTCTTCCAGATCGTCAAAATACTGGATATGATCATCGTTTCCGAAGAACTTGACGCAGGCCTGCCTGCAGTATGGTTCCTGTTCTCCGTGGCACGCGATGGATTCATTATCAGGCGGCATGGCGGGAGTTTTCTCATAGGCTTCTTCAAGAACGCCCAGCATGTTGACTCCTCTTTGGATGACCCTGCGCTGATAATCTCTGCTCATCTCCATAATGTTATTATACAACATCCTGCAGTAAGTAGCCATATCTTCATCAGCCATTTTCGCTATTTCTTCAAGTTTGGCAGTTTCCCGAGCTTCATCCTTGATAGGCAGCTCGTTATCTTTCTTGTATGCCGCGATCTCTCCTGACAGTTTCATTCTCTCCTGAAACAGCCTTACAATTTCGGCATCGACTCCGTCGATTTTCTTTCTTATATCCTTAATATCCATCTTCGCACCTCTATCTCTATATTACTTCAATATAACTTCCCAGGTACTTGAAATCCCGACTCAGTTCATCGGTATGATTCATCATGCGAATGAACTTATCCGAGTAGACATTAGCTTCCACATCGAAATAGAACATGAAATCGAAGTCCTTGTCGGGGATAGGCCTGCTCTCCAACTTGAACAAATTTATATCCAAAGCATAGAATCTGGCCAGTAGGTTGAATAGCGATCCCGGTTTGTGAGTCACGGTCATCATCATGCTGGTCTTGTCTGCACCCGGATATATCTCCATATCCTTGCTGATGCAGATGAATCTGGTATAATTTCTGTTTCCATCCTGGACAGCCTCTTCAAGAATGTCCAGTCCGTAGATCTGCCCACATTCCCCTGAGGCCAGTGCCGCCACATCATTCCGCTCTGAATCAGCTACCATTCTGGCCGCTTCGGCTGTATTCTCGCAGGCCGTTATCTTCGCCTCCGGAAACTGTCTGAGATAATCCTCGCACTGACTTATAGCCTGCTCGTGAGAGAATATCTCACGGATATCCTTCCTATCTGTGCCTGCCTTGGCCAGAAGGCTGTGATCCACTCTCAACCTTACGCTGCGCACGATGTAGAAATCGTACTTCATCATCAGGTCGTAGATCTTATTCACTGATCCTGCAGTGCTGTTCTCCAAAGGCAGGACGCCATAGTGGCAAAGTCCCTGATCCACTGCCGCGAATACGCCTTCAAAGTTCTTCATATACATTATCTGTGGATCTCTGAATAGCCTGTCGCAGGCCTGCTGCGCGTATGCTCCCGGCACTCCCTGACAGGCTACCTGCGCCGTTTCCGGGAACACCTTAGGAGTTTCTTCTCTGGCTGCTTTTATCTTCTTCACCAGAGCCGTATCCTCCAGAGTGAATTTACTCTCGTGATCCTTTTCCAACTCTACAATAGTATTATATAATAATCTGTTGTAAGATTCCATATCTTCATTAGCAAAAGTGGATTTATTGTTGATATTTTTCATATTTTCACCTTATCATATCGTACAAAGCCATAGCGGCCGCTGCCTCCACGCAGGGCACAGCTCTCGGCACTATGCAGGGATCGTGCCTGCCTCCTACCTTGAGCTTCACATTTTCCTCCCGGGAGTAGCTTATGCTGCTTTGTTCTATAGCAATAGACGGCGTCGGCTTGACCGCCACCCTGAAAACAACCGGCATGCCGCTGGATATGCCACCCAGAATGCCTCCGTGGTTGTTGGTGCGGGTCCTGACCTTATGGTCATCGTAATAAAATTCATCGTTGTTCTCGCTGCCTCTGATGCGTGCCGCGTCGAAACCTCTGCCGAACTCGATTCCCTTGACGGCGGGGATACCGAAGACTGCTTTGGCCAGGACATTTTCCAGACCGTCGAACATGGGCTCTCCTATGCCGGCGGGAAGCCCTGTAATGACGCACTCTATAATGCCGCCTACGGAGTCACCGTCCTTCATGGCCTCATCGACTGCCGCAAAAGGATCGTTGCTGTTGCCGCCGATTTCCAGAATGCGCGCGTCTATGGTGATGCCTTCCTTTGCCAGTATCTGCTTGAAGATACCTCCTGCTATGCAAAGGGGCGCTGTCAGTCTGCCGGAAAAATGTCCGCCGCCGCGGTAGTCGTTGGCATCGCCGTATTTCACATGAGCCGCGTAGTCCGCATGGCCGGGTCTCGGCGTATCTTTCATGTCATCGTAATCTGCCGATCTGGTGTTTTCATTTCTGATCATGGCCGTTACCGGCGTGCCGCATGTCATACCGTCCCTGATACCACAAAGGAATTCCGGCCTGTCGGCCTCTTTCCTTGGCGTGGCGTATTTGCTCCGTCCCGGGGCGCGGCGTTCCATAAATACCTGCAATTCTTCCATATCGATACTGATTCCCGCAGGCAATCCGTCTATAGTAACGCCGATGGCCTCAGAGTGTGACTCACCGAAAATCGCTACCTTGATTTTATCTCCATAGATCGATGACATTTCTCTACCTCCATTTTTCCAGTTCTTTAAAAAAGCCCGGATATGATTTATTGACGGCTTCTCTGCCGTTGATTTCTACTTTATTTCTGCTGACCAGGGATGCTACGGCCACCATCATTACGATACGATGATCTCCGAAGGAATCCACTGTGCCACCGTCCACCTGCACTCCGTCACTGCCTTTTATGATAAGGCCTTCAGGCTCTTCTATTACCCTGGCTCCGAGACTGTTGAGAGTATCGCTGATAGCTGTCAGCCTGTCGCTTTCCTTGAGTCTCAGTCTGCCTGCGTTGATTATATGTGTCTGTCCTTCTGCCATAGACGCAGCCAGAGCTATAGCCGGCGTCAGATCCGGTATGCCGGATACGTCTATCTCAGTTCCTGAAAGTTCAGACGGATACGCAGTAACGGCGCTATCTGTAGCTCCTATCTCGCAGCCCAGACTCCCCAGGACTTCAACTATCCTCATATCTCCCTGACGGGAATCTATGTTAAGGCCTCTGACTCTGACTGGTTCACTGCCGATGGCTCCTGCCACCAGCCAGTTGGCCGCAGCCGACCAGTCTCCTTCTACTGTATATATTATCGGTCCTCTGAATTTCTGACCACCCTTCACGAGAAAAGTGTTTTCATCAGCTGCTATGCGGATGCCGAAGCTCTTCAGCACATCTAAAGTAATATCCACATAGGCGGCCGATTCCAGATGGCCTTCTATAACTACCCTGCTGTCCTCCGCCAGATTCGGCAGTGCCAGCAATAGTCCTGTTATGAACTGTGATGACACGTTGCCCGGCAGATGAAATATTCCTCCCGTCAGCTGGCCCTCTATGGTCAGTCTGCCCAGATCGTCCTTGCCAACGGCGCAGCCGTGAGACGCCAGCTGGTCTATGAGAGGCCCCATAGGCCGTTCCGCCAGCCTGCCCTTTGTTACAAAGGTACCTTTGCACCCCAGCGCGCCTATGACCGGCAACATGAAGCGCAATGTCGAGCCGCTTTCGCCGCAGTCCATGACTGTCTCTCCGGACTTCATGGCCCTGACGCACTCCCGGGTAGCTCTGATATCCTCGGAAGCCAGGGGACACACGACCTCAGTTGGCGTCTCCGACAGAGCCGCGCAGATGAGCGCCCGGTGGGCATATGATTTAGATGGGATAATGTCGATATTTATCACTTTTATTCTCCGTTTATCTGCTGTGGACCGCATTTCTTCAAAACAGCCGTCTTGCAGGCTTTGCCCTCGGCCAGAAGCTTCATGAGCCGGTCTGGATCGGCCGCCTCCAGGGCTTCTTCGTATCTGGTAAGCTGGCCTATGAGGCCTCTGATCTCCTCTGACAGAAAGTCGCGGTTTTCCATAAAAAGCTGCGTCCACATCTTCTCGTCCAGGTAAGCTACGCGGGTGAAATCCTGGTAGCTGCCCGCCGATATCATCTGGCTGTCGTCCAGGGCCGTCTCGGATTTGATGAAGCCGTTTGAAATTATGTGGGGCATCTGGGACGTGAAGGCGATGACCTTATCGTGCTCCTCAGATGTGGTGATGCCGATCCTGCCAAAGCCTGCCAGCATGATCATTTCTTTGACCCGGCACATGAGCTCCATGTCGTCGTGATGCTTTGGCACCAGTATGAAGGGCGCGTTCCAGAACAGGCCTGCGCTGCTGTGTTTGAAGCCGCCGCGCTCTTTTCCGGCCATGGGATGTCCGCCCATGTATGTGAGGCCGTACTGGTCTGCTATGTCGAAGCAGGCCCTGCACACAGTCCTCTTGGTGCCGCAGCAGTCTATGACGATGGTGTCCTTGCCGATCTGCGGCGCATTCTCTCTAAACCATTTTACCGCTTCTACGGGGTTGATTGCAACTAAAATCAGGTCGCAATCCTTCATATTATTATCATCCAGCCTCTCATCGATAGCCTCGGCCATGAGAGCGAACCGGGTGATCAGGTCGTCCTTATCTATGCCGAAGACCGTCACATCGGCGTCCTTGTACGCTTTGGCCAGTGACCCTCCTATGAGCCCCAGCCCGACTATTCCTACCTTCATTATATCACCTCTCTGATCTTTCTGACTTTATCCATCATCGCCTTGAACTGGTCAGGCGTCAGGGACTGGGCCCCGTCGCACAAAGCCTTTGCCGGATCGTTATGTACTTCTATCATGAGTCCGTCGGCTCCCCCGGCTGTAGCCGCCAGTGCCATAGGCGCCACCAGATCCGCGTGGCCCGTTGCGTGGCTCGGGTCTACGACCACAGGCAGATGGGTCAGCTGGTGGAGCACGGGGATAACGGACAGGTCCAGGGTATTCCTAGTGTAAGTCTCAAAGGTACGTATGCCTCGCTCGCACAAAATTATATTTTCGTTGCCGCCGGACATTATGTACTCGGCGCTCATGAGTAACTCCTTGATGGTGTTGGCCAGGCCCCTCTTCAAAAGTATTGCTTTATTGGTATGGCCCAGCTCCTTCAGAAGTTCGAAGTTCTGCATGTTCCTGGCTCCCACCTGTATCACGTCTACATCTTCGAAAAGCGGAAGATGATCTGCGTTCATTATTTCTGTTACTATCGGTAGCCCCGTGGCTTCCTTAGCCTCCAGCAGCAGTTTCAATCCTTCATCTTTCAGCCCCTGAAAATCGTAAGGTGAAGTCCTTGGCTTGAAAGCGCCGCCTCTGAGCATAGTGGCTCCGGCTGCTTTGACTTGCTTGGCAACTTCTATTATCTGTTCCTCGGACTCGACTGAACATGGTCCGGCTATGACTGCGAATTCTCCTCCGCCGATCTTAGCGTTTTCCACTTGAATAACGGAATCCTCAGGATGGAATTTCCTGTTGGCCTTCTTGAAGGGTTCCGATATCATGGCTACTCTCTCGACATTTTCCAGCATCTCCAGCATTTCCACATCTATGCCCGATGTGTCTCCAATGAGTCCGAGCACCGTCTGATTCTCATCCTCGTACTCGTGTACTCTCAGACCCTGGTCCTCAAACCATTTGATGAGCATCTGCTTCTGTGCTTCCGTCGTGCCCGCCTTTAAAATACAAATCATTTCCGTTTCCTCCCGCTTTTCGCGCTGATAACTCAGCGCTTCCCACGCGCCCCGCATGGTCCTCGCTCATTGCGATAAAAAAAAACCCCACAGCGTCAGCTGTGAGAATCAAGTAATCATTTTCCTATTCTGTCATTACTTAAACTTTTTCATACAGCAAAACGCTTTTTCTCATTGTTAAAGAAAAAGTAGTAATAATAGTATGCTGCTGATGCGTTTAAGTTTCTCATTAGTACATTGCCTTTCTGCAAATTTCCAACCGGCCGCCCGTCTCACCGGCGCCGCTCCTCGAATAAACCTACTGTAACATATATCTTGTGGCAAATCAAGAGTTTTTACAAATAATTTTACATTTTTTTGTGAGCACGCACAAAGTGCGCCTTTTGTGCCCTACACAGCCGCCCTGACTCGCCTTACCTTTGCTACTATCTCAGTAAACTTGTCAGGCGTCACTGCCTGCTGACCGTCGCTGAGGGCCCTGGCCGGATCGCTGTGGACTTCTATCATCAGCCCATCGGCGCCGCAAGCCGCCGCTGCCAGAGCCATAGGCTCCACTAGGTACGAATGACCTGTGCCGTGGCTTGGATCTACGATCACCGGAAGTTCCGTCATGTGCTTGAGAACAGGCACCGCAGCCAGATCCAATGTGTTTCGGGTCTCAGTTTCAAAGGTTCTGATTCCCCGTTCGCAGAGAATTATATTATCATTGCCGCCGGCCAGAATATACTCGGCGCTGCTGAGAAGTTCGCGGAGGGTGTTAGCCATGCCGCGCTTGAGCAGGATTGTCTTCCGTGTATTTCCCAACTCCGTCAAAAGTTCGAAATTCTGCATATTTCTGGCTCCAACCTGGATCACATCTACATCATCGTAAAGAGGAAGATGCTCTACGCCGGTGATCTCAGTCACTACAGGGAGACCTGTCTTCTTCTTTGCCTCAAGGAGCCACTCCATTCCCTCTTCCTTTTTGCCCTGAAAATCGTAGGGTGAAGTACGCGGCTTGAAAGCGCCGCCCCTGAGCATATCCGCTCCGCCGGCCTTTACCTTCTCCGCAATGTCTGCGATCTGTGTTTCTGATTCTACAGAACAGGGGCCGCCTATTATTATGAAATTACCCTGGCCGCATTTGACGCCGCCGGCATTTACTATCATATTCCTATCTCCACTTCCGTTGTTTGGTCCGGCGCATTGATTTGCGCACTGGATTTTTCGACCTTAGTTTCTACTGTTGCTATTATACCATAGTTTACAAGTTCTACAAAGGAAAGCCGTTTTTCTCAATTATACTTTATAAAATAACAACATTGTGATATAATGTTGCGATTAACAAACAGGAAATTCAGGAGATGAATATATGAGTAAAAGTAGAAAAATATTAGTTCCGCAGCTTCCGAAGCTTTACGATTCAAGGCTTCACAGCGATTTTCGCGAGCTGATGAACTACGCTGCCTTCCAGTATATGGACGACAAGGCATTTATTATAAAGAAGAAACCTAAGAACCGTCACGACGAGCCAACCTATATCAATAAGACTTTCATCGATTTCAAAAACGATGTAAACAGTCTGGGAACGGGCCTCCTCGACATGGGCCTCCGGGACAAGCGCATAGCCGTTATCGGCAAAAACCGCTACGAGTGGATGCTCGCTTACTTCGCCACCCTTTGTGGCCTGGGCATATCAGTGCCTCTGGACAAAGGCCTGCCTTACGATGAGGTAGAGTCATCCCTGGCCCGCAGCAAAAGCGACGTGCTGGTCTTCGATAAAGACCATCTGGACATGGTCAAGGAGTTGGAAAAGGGTGGCAACACCGGCGTTTCCCTGTTCATTTGCATGGACGAGATCCCGGATTACCACTCAGTTCCGGAAATAATTGCCAAAGGCAGAAGAGCTATGAAAGACGGCAGCACCGAATACATGTCACTGCCAGTCAACGGCGACGAAGTGTCGATTATTTTGTTCACCAGCGGCACCACCAGCATTTCCAAGGCTGTCATGCTTTCCCAGTTCAACATAACCTACAACATCTACGCCATGCTGCAAACAGAGGACATCCACCACGGCGACGTGAATATGGCATTCCTGCCCTACCACCACACCTTCGGCTCCACGGGTCAGGTGCTCATGCTGGCCACAGGCGCGACTACGGCTTTTTGCGACGGTTTGAAATACGTACAGAAGAACATGGTAGAGTACGGCGTGTCGGTCTTCGTATGCGTGCCGTTGCTCATCGAGGCCATGTACAAAAAGATTCTTGCAGGGATAAAGAAGCAGGGTAAGGAGGCCACCTTCGAGAAAGGCCTGAAGATCTCGGGCTTCCTGCGCCGAATGCACATCGATGTCAGACGCAAGCTGTTCAAGGACATTCTGTCCGAACTGGGCGGCGGACTGCGCTTCATAATAAGCGGCGCGTCGGCCTTGGATCCTGAAGTCGTAAAGGGCTTCGACGCTATCGGTATCAAGATCGTTCAGGGCTACGGCATGACTGAGGCATCACCTGTTCTGTCGGCTGAGAATGCAGGCACTCAGTGTCCCGGTTCCATCGGCAAAGCCATGATCGGCGTAGAACTGATGATTGACGAGCCTAACGACGAGGGCATCGGCGAGCTGATTGCCAGAGCTCCTAACGTAATGCACGGCTACTATGAAAACGAAGAAGCAACGGCTGAAACTCTGGTAGATGGCTGGCTCCACACAGGAGACCTGGCTTCCATCAATGAAGACGGCTTTATCTTCATCCGCGGCCGCAGCAAGAATGTCATCGTCCTGAAAAACGGTAAGAACATCTATCCGGAGGAGCTTGAGATCCTCCTGACCAATCTGCCGTATGTTGAGGAAAACATCGTCTACGGCGAACCTCGCCACAAAGACGGCGATCATAAGGATCTGGCCATCTGCGCCAAGATCGTATATAACAAAGATTACATGAAGGATAACTACGGCATCGAGGACAACGATGCTGCCTACGATGTCATCAAAGGCGACATCGACGCCATCAACGACGAGTTGCCTACATACAAACATATCCTGCGTCTCATCGTAACAGACGAACCAATGGACAAGACCACGACTGGAAAGGTTAAAAGATACAAGAAGTGATAACCTGCCCGTCGTTTATAGCAGCTCTTTGGTTTTTCTGATCAAATACAGCGGAATATTGGTTATATCACCGTCTTTTCTGTACCCGCGTTTGGAAAAGCGCAGTGCATAATTCGGTTTTCTGTCTTTAATATATTTTTTGAAAGATGGTGCGGATTTATCCTCGCCATCTTTTTCCGGCTTTTTGAGCTGGTACAATATAGTTGTAATATGTCTGTGACTTTTGTAAAATATAGTTATTATGAAAGGAGCACATCATGACACACTTTGAACCAGAAGTTGAGAGGAATATTGTTAAGCAGCATATTCAAGATGGACGCACTTATGAAAGCCTGGCTAACGAATATGGCTGTTCGAGATATGTAATTGGCAGGGTGGTAAGCAATTATCTAAAAGATGCAAGGCAGCATGAACTGGAAACCAAGCAAATAGCCGATATGGAAACTATGAATCGACTTCAGAAAGAAAATGATGATCTGAAGAAGGAGAATGACTTCCTAAAAAAAGCGGCGGCATTCTTCGCGAAGGAAAGCAAATAACCAAATACAGGTTTATCGATAAGTATTCTAAGCGCTACGGAGTAAACTGGCTCTTAAAACATTTGAAGGTTTATCCAAATGCTTATTACAACTACAAGAAGCACCGCAAGAATGCCCAACAAAAATCCAAAGCTTCTATACTGAAAGTCATTGAGAAACAATACCATGATGCCGAAGGAGTACCAGGCTATCGTATGATGAGGACACTGTTAGCAAACAACGAAAAAATCGATCTAAGCGTACAAACTGTGCGTAAATACATGAATGTGGAACTTGGATTGAAGTCAGTTACGAGAAAGCCCAAATATGTCTATTGCAAGGGATCTGAGGCCTATGAGATCGCAGAGAATATCATAAATCGTGAGTTTACTGCCGAAGCCAGAAACACTAAATGGTGTGTTGATTTCACATACTTGTTTTTAGCCAATCACAGCAAACGATACAACTGTACGATCATAGATCTATACGACCGCAGAGTCGTTGCCAGCGTAAACGGTAAACACATCGATGCTCAGCTCGCAATCGATACACTCACAAAAGCAATTGAACGTTGCGATGGAAAAACCGGAATGATCCTTCATAGTGACCGTGGCAGTCAGTTTACATCAAAAGACTTCACGGAATTCTGTAAAAAGCTTGGAGTTACACAGAGTATGAGTCGACCTGGTTGTCCATACGACAATGCACCAATGGAGCGTTATTACAATACTCTAAAAGCCGAGCTGATCAACCTGAGAACATTCTCTACTGAGGAGTTGCTCTATCAGAAAGTCAATGCTTATGCATATGGATGGTACAACTACAAGAGACCACATTCATTTAACAATGGTTTACCACCAGCTAAAGTCGCATAAAAGGCGCATGACTACTACAATTATGCTTGACCAGAACAACTTTTTAATCGCTCACGAATGAATAGGCTCCTCATCTATAACATATTCCCACCTTGATCTGTTATCGAAGGAGCTACTTTCATATAGCACCATTGCCAGGGCAATGCAGATCATTGAAATAATGGCCATTGTCTTCTGCTGACCGATATCAGTGCTTCGCGACATGAATACCACAAGGACAAAAGTGGTAAAGTTTAAAGCAGCGCCTAAGGCCAGCTCCACTACTTCTTTCTCCACTTTTTTCACAGGTTTTATAATTCTTCTCTTATGCTTGATGTACAGCAGCCCTATAAGGCAATATAAAACATCCAGTGCCTGGATCACGGGAATCAGGACCGGCCAACTGTAAACGGAAACATCCCATTGCGGATCTGTTGCAAAAATTATAAATGCAAGGTAGACCCAGAAATTCAACCCCAGAAGTATCGCTATCCTGAAAATCCGCTCATTGCGAAAATCTTTAGTTGATACATAAATTGCTTCTTTTTCTTTATTCTTCTTTCTCATTACTAAACTCCTTATTGATAAAATATGATCAATAGCGTTCAAATTCCACATATACCCTTCCTTTACGCGATCTGCCGCCCACCTGAGAAAGGTCGGCTCTTCCTTTGTGCCTGAGTACGATCCTATCGCCCTCGGAAAGCTGCATATCCACCTTGGTGGCCTCTACATGATTGACGAAAACCAGACCCTGGCCGATGGCCTGGGTGGCTTTTGTGCGCGAAATGCCGAAGGCCGACGCGACGATATTGTCCAGGCGCAGGGATGCCACCGTGTCGATCACATGAGTCAGCTTGCGCTCCGGGATCATAAGGTCCTCTATGGGGCAGACCTCAACGGAAAGCTCCGCCCGGCCGGCTTTGGTATAATTGCGCAAAATGTAGTCGGCGATCTCTTCAAGAACGATAATGTCGGCGCCATCGCTGCGGACCAGGATGTCGCCTATCATGCTGCGGCTTATGCCAAGGCCCGTGATAGAGCCCAGGTAATCACCGTGGGCCAGCTGCCTGCCGCCTTTGCCGACGCCTGCGCTGACTCTTATTACCATCAAAGGCTGAGCGGTCTCTATGGTCGCATAGTCGGGAAGGCACAGCAAAACCACCCTCTCCGCGTCCTCGTATCCGCCATAAAAAAGCAGCTCGCAGCCCCAGTCTTTCCTGGCGACGGTGCCCCTGAGCAGGGACTGCTGGTGAGGGTCCAGGAATATCGTATTGGTTGGCATGTTACGCTCAAAGCACTGCCCGATCTTATCTTCGGCCTGGCCGATTATCAGTTCATCATCTTTCATAGTTCTATGATACAATAACCGCCGTCGGCTGGCAAGGGGTCTGCTGTATCATATACTCGAAAAATTGACCTGTTGTTTAGATAGGCGTATAATACCGATATTAATAATTCAAAGGGTGTTTTAAATATGAGTAGAACTGCTAATGAGAAGGTTGGCAAGTCACGTAAACTGAAAACAGCCATGTTCATGCTTTTGTCCATGGCGGTGATCATCTTTCTGACCGGTATACAATACGGCTGGTTTACCACCAATAACGCCTATGGCATCGACCTGATGTCTCTGGCGCCCCATCGCATCGTAGCCGAAAGCAATAGCTGGCAACTTTCTGATCCGAAGAAAAACGATAGGGCACCATACCTGATCTACAGAGGCAAAGGTTCGCCGGGCAAAAGCATTACTATCAACGGCCGCATAGACTATACCTATGTTGACGGCAACAACAAAACCGTCAGCGACTATTCCGACGGTAAGGCTACGCTTGTCAAAGACAGACATTTTCTCATTGGCGAGCGCCGCTGGTATTTCACAAGCGATTACGATGATGAGTACTTCACAAAAGCCAGCCTTACAGTGACCTGGACTGATAGCGGAAAGGTGCATTCTGAAAAGATGCGATAATTTTTTCCTCTCTGAGGCGAAAATAACTTGCAATAAATGGGAATTCGTGATATATTCGTATTAACATTTTAAGAGGGAGTAGCTGGCAGGGCTTCGGCACTGCAGTAAGACGCGTCAGTACGGTCATATAAGACCCGCGATTACTTGAAATAGCAAGACTTTTAAGATAACCCGATTTGGGCTATCTTGGAAGTCTTTTTTAATAACTAAACAAACAGAGAGGAAGAAAAGAATGGCAACTTATTATAACAGAGAACCTGCCGACATAATGGCAGAATTCGGCACCTGCGAAGACGGCCTGACCGCCGCTAAGGTAGCTGAAAACAAGGAAAAATACGGAGAGAACAAACTTTACGAGAAGAAAAAGCGCAGTCTCATCTCTATATTTGCCGGTCAGTTCAAGGATCTGCTGGTCATCATACTGATAATCGCAGCCCTGATTTCAACTGTCACAGGCAATGTGGAGAGTACTGTAGTCATTATAGCTGTTCTGATACTGAACGCCATACTTGGTACAGTTCAGACAGTCAAAGCGGAAAAATCTCTTGAAAGTCTTAAGAAACTATCATCTCCCGAGGCCAAGGTCATCAGAGACGGCAAGCATCTGATCATAGATGCAGCAGAACTTGTTACCGGAGATATAGTCATACTGGAAGCCGGCGATGTTATCCCCGGCGATGGCAGACTGTTCGAGAGTCATTCGCTGAAAACCAACGAAAGTGCTATGACAGGAGAATCAGAAAGTGCTGAGAAGAGCATCGGCATTATTAATGAAGAAAAAGTCGCCCTTGGAGACCAGGACAACATGGTCTTCTCCGGTTCACTTGTAACCTACGGCCGCGGCCGCGCAGTAATTACCGGCGTCGGCAGAAGCACAGAGCTCGGCAGGATAGCCGACCTGATGAACGATACTACCGAGCGCAAAACGCCACTTCAGATCACCATGGACAACTTCAGCAAGAAGCTATCCATCGGCATCATGATCATCTGCGTGATAGTTTTTGCCCTAAGCCTGTACAGAGACATGGCCATAGCAGACGCGCTGCTCTTTGCAGTAGCCCTGGCAGTGGCAGCCATACCGGAAGCCCTGGCATCGATAATTACCATTTCCCTCGCCATAGGCACATCGCGGATGGCCGATGAAAACGCTATAATCAAGCAGTTGGAGGCCGTTGAAGGTCTGGGCTGCGTTTCCATAATCTGCTCGGACAAGACCGGAACTCTGACGCAGAACAAAATGACAGAGGAATATGAAAGTTCAACAGAGGGCGCTGAGACGGATCTGCATCTGGCCTCCATCCTCTGCAACGACACCAATATAGTCGACGGCGAGACCACGGGAGATCCAACAGAGACGGCCCTGGTCGACTACTATATGAAATCTCATCCGGATTATGAACAAGTCAAAAGGGAGTATTCGAGACGGTCAGAGTTACCATTTGATTCTGACAGGAAACTTATGAGTACTCTGCACCATATAAACGGCAAATACGTCATGTACACGAAAGGTGCCATCGACGTTATACTGAGCCGCGCGTCTAACTTGTCGGAGGGCGGTAAGGAAGCAATTTCAGGGGAAAATTACCGCCTCTCCAACGAGGGACTGAGAGTTCTTGGCTTCGCCAAGCGCGAATTCGACGACATTAAATCCCTGGAAATGGATGACGAAAACGATCTGCAGTATCTGGGCCTCATGGCTGAGATGGATCCTCCGAGAGAGGAATCGGCTCAGGCCGTTCAGGATTGCAGAAATGCAGGCATCAAGCCGATCATGATCACAGGCGATCACAAAATCACGGCTTCTGCCATTGCCCGCAGGATAGGCCTCATGCAGGAAGGCGACCTGGCCTTTACCGGCCCTGAAATCGACGAAATGTCAGACGATGAACTCAATGAAAAGCTGGAGCATATCAGCGTTTACGCCAGAGTTTCCCCTGACAACAAAATCAGGATAGTCAAGGCCTGGCAGGACAAAGGTCACATCGTGGCTATGACCGGCGACGGCGTCAATGACGGTCCCGCGCTGAAGAGCGCCGATGTAGGCGTTGCCATGGGCATCACGGGTACTGAGGTCGCAAAGGATTCAGCTTCCATGATCCTGACGGATGACAACTTCGCAACTATAATCAAGTCCGTGCTTAACGGGCGCAACATATACGCCAACATTAAGAACGCTATAAAGTTCCTTTTGTCAGGGAACGCGGCCGGCATACTGGCAGTTCTGTATGCCTCCCTTATGGGACTGCCTATGCCGTTCACCGCAGTGCAGCTTTTGTTCATCAATCTGATCACAGACAGCCTGCCTGCACTGGCAATCAGCATGGAACCGTCAAACCCGCATCTTATTAAGGATAAGCCGCGGCCGAGGGACGAGTCAGTCATAGATAAACCAACTCTGCGCGAGGTATCTATAACAGGTATCCTCATCGCCGTAGCATCTATGACGGCATTTTACATAGGCCTGGGAGCGGGCCCGAGCGGAAGCTATGGTCTTCCTGCTGATGCAGCTGTAAACTTCGGAGCAGTAACGGCTTCGACTATGGCCTTCTCGACTCTGTGTCTGGCAAGACTGTGGCACGGATTCAACTGCCGTGGCCGTGAAGGAATATTCAAACTTGGATTGTTCACCAATCTTTACACGATCGGCGCATTCCTGCTGGGAGCACTGCTGCTGCATATGCTGCTTCTGTTCCCTGTGCTGTCCAAGGCATTCAACGTAGCTATGCTCAATCCGCATCTTCTGGGATGGGTATGGGGTCTGTCATTTGCACCGACTCTGATCATCCAGATATATAAAGCCATAAAATTCAGAAATGAAGACAAGGAAGATAAAGCGGTTTGATCATCATATAATTAACTCTTTTCATAATACAAAGACAGCAGCTCTTCGGAGTTGCTGTCTTTGTTTGGTGATATAAATCCCTAAACAGGCACCACGCCTATTTGATTTTTTTCTCTTCGCCTATTTCGACTTCCGGCATCAGTTCGTCTGCCGTTGTCTCAAGGATCTCATCCAGTTTCTTCACGTCATCCGGCGAGAATGTCTCCTGAACGCGGCCCAGGACTACAGCGATATAGTCATAGATGACTCCATAATTTTTCTTATATTCTTCAGTTGCCTCTATGTGATACTCCCGTTTATCTTCCGTACTCTGTATCTTATTGATATATCCCTTCTGTATAAGCTTGTTCACTTTATATGCGGCGTTCGGCGGTGAAAGTTTGGCAGCCGTTGCAAATTCATTGATCGTCGGGTTCCCAAGTGCCACTATTATTTCCATGCTAATAACCTCCATGGCTGACAGAGGTTCAACGTCTTTATCCTTGAACTCTTTAAATACCTTGGAGTAAAGGTCCATCTTGAATTTGGTATAAACCTTTGAAAAACTGTTTTCTAGCATAGCACTCACTTCCCTCACAGTTATTTTAACAAAATAGCTGTATAAATGCAAATCCGATTTTCCGCAACAGTCGCAGCTGACGCATACCCAGCAGATAGCGGCTGATAGTGCCGCCGAATCCGGCGACTAATATATCCTGAGGACTCTGCGCACGTATTAGGCTAATATCCAAAACGATAGTGCGACTTTTTAATTATTGTAAACCAAATTCGCACTTATAGCCTCAATCTGATATGTCAAGGTGCGTGTCAATGGGTTTATAATCCATTGCTGGTAATTTACGGTATATAGCCAGATCATAAACGCACTTCTGTTCCTTCAAAATGGCTGATACGTGCGCAGATAATCGTTAGAATTCCAATATACGCACCTTCGTTATCGAAATACGGCCTATACGTGCGGAAAACCAATTGGGAATCACCTTAAACGCACCTTCGTTCCTCAATTCAAGGCAATACGTGCGCATGCGCACGTATACCCCAGATAATCAAATAAGAGGTGCGCGGCCTATTATCGTACCCGTACGCCGCGGTAGAACTCACCAAATCACAGATTTGGGAGTTCCTCTCATGAGACCTGCCACGATTTGTCTAAAACAAATCGGGCTAGGGCTTCAAGCACCGCAGCAGTCGCAGCTGACGCAGCTGTGAAGGTAACTTCGTCTCTTCTTGTCTTCTAGGCGCAGGATTTTTCCTTCACAGCAAGGAAGCAAGACTGCGAGGAGCGGCGCGTACTTCCCGTACGCTAGCACCGCAGCAGTCGCAGCTGACACAGCTGTGAAGGAAAAAGACAAGCCTAGACAATTGCGAAAGATATACTTCCCATAGCTGCCACCTCTCCCTCCACAGTAGCAATCGCCTTGCCGAAGCCGACATTACCCCGCTGGCCGGTGATCTGGCAGGACAAATCCAGCACATCGCCGGGAACCACGGGTCTTTTAAAGCGGCAATCCTTGATACCGCCGAAAACAACAAGCTTGCCTTTGTTCTCCGGCTGAGACAGAATGGCTATGGCGCCGGTCTGGGCCAGAGCCTCCATAATCAGCACCCCGGGCATTATGGACTTGCCCGGAAAATGCCCGACAAACTGCATTTCGTTGGCGCTGACGCATTTGATGCCGCGAGCGCTGACGCCGGGCTCCATGTCCGTTATGCGGTCAACCAGCAGAAACGGATATCTGTGAGGGAGGCTCTCCCTGATTTCATCAATATTAAGTTCCATTATACCCTCCTGAAAATCAGAGACCCATTGTGGCCGCCGAAGCCGAGAGAATTCGACATGGCATATTCCGTAGTCATATCTACAGCCTCGTTTGGCACTATGTCCAAGTCGCAATCCGGGTCGGCCACCTTGAATCCCACCGTCGGAGGCGCAACCTGATTACGCAGGGCATCTACTGTTATCAGTGCTTCCACGGCTCCGGAAGCTCCGAGGAGATGGCCTGTCATCGACTTAGTTGACGACATGAGCAAGTCCGACGCCGCCGAGCCGAAAGCCAGGCGCACTGCCTTTGTTTCGCAAGAATCGTTCATAGGCGTGCCTGTGCCGTGAGCGTTGATATACCCCACGTCTGACGGTTTCAGGCCAGCATCGTCCAGGGCAGCCTTCATTGCTTTTGCCGCAAAAGTTCCTTCGGCCAAGGGCGCCGTCATATGGTGTGCGTCGCAGCTGGTGCCGTAGCCGACCAGTTCGCCGAGGATCCTGGCGCCGCGGGCTGTGGCGTGTTCGTAGTCTTCGAGCATGAGTACGGCCGCACCCTCTCCCATAACAAAACCCGACCTTTCCTTGTCAAAAGGAATGGATGCTCGCTGGGGATCCGGGGATTCTGACAGAGCTCGCATGGCTGTGAATCCGCCGATGCCGAGAGGTGAGATACAGCTTTCCGCGCCGCCGGCGGCCATTACATCGGCATAGCCGTCTCTGATCTGACGGAAGGCATCGCCTATGGCGTTGGTGGCTGATGCGCAGGCTGTAACATCGCAGGTGCAGCCTCCGTGGAAGCCCAGCTCTATAGCCGTCATGCCGGCTGCCATATTGGTAATAGCCATAGGAACGAACAAAGGCGACACTCTGTCGAAGCCTTTTTCGATGCCTCGGTAGTGCTCTTCTTCAATGACGCCAAGGCCGCCTATACCGCTGGAAAGGCACACGCCGTAGCGGTCTCGGGATTTCGACGAGCCTAAAGCCGCGTCGAGGGCTGGCGAACCAGACGCCGCGCCGGATGACTGCGATTCCTCTGCGCCCAGTCCGCTCTGATCGTATGCCTCCCTGGCCGCTGCCAGCGCAAACTGCGTGAAACGGGCCGTCCTTCTGGCCTGCATTTTGTCCATTATCATAGTCGGGTCGAAATCCTTGACTTCGCCGGCCACAGTGACCTTGTGGTCTGCCGTATCGAAGGCCGTGATCTTATCTATGCCGCAGACTCCGTCCCTGGCGTTTTTCCATATTTTCTCTGATGAGTTACCGATAGGCGCGATGCCGCCCATGCCGGTAATTACAACTCTTCTTTTCATTTGATACCTCTTTTCATTACATGCACATGCCGCCGTCGACACACAAAACCTGTCCGGTGATATACGCTGAATCTTCCTTTGCGAAAAAGCTCACTGCCCCGGCCACATCCTCGGGCCGGCCAATGCGTCCCTGTGGTATGCCGCTAAGCACGGCAGTTCTGGCCTTTTCCGCCATGGCCCTGGTCATATCCGTATCGATGAATCCCGGCGCCACAGCGTTGACCGTGATTCCCCGGGCGGCGATCTCCCTGGCGAAGGATCTGGTCATTCCTATTACTCCGGCTTTGCTGGCCGAATAGTTGACCTGGCCGGCATTGCCCATAAGACCCGTAACTGACGCCATGTTGATTATCCTGCCGTAACGGTTCTTCATCATAGGCCTTGCCACAGCCTTCATCATAAGGAAAGCACCCTTCAAATTCGTATCTATCACTGCGTCGAAATCCTCCGGCTTCATCATGGCCAGAAGCCCGTCGCGGGTTATGCCCGCGTTGTTGACCAGCACATGTACTGTGCCGAAATTCTCCAGAGTCTCATCAACTATGTGCTTGCAATCCTCCGGACAGCTCACATCGCCGCGGACTACCAGAGTCCCGGCGCCGACCTGCCGGCAGGCCCTTGCTGTCTCTTCGGCAGCCTCACCATTTCCGGCGTAATTGATCACTACATCAAATCCGTCACGGGCCAGCTGCACTGCCACTGCCCGGCCGATACCACGTCCGGCACCTGTTACTATTGCTGTCTGCTTCTCCATATCATTCTCCCCTCATGACTGTCAGAACATTTTCCATATCCTCGGCAGTATCTATTGTCATAATTCTGATGCTGCCGTCAGTCTTCCGCACAAAACCCGACAGGGCTTTCCCCGGGCCGATTTCCAGTGCGTTGTCTATGCCGGCCGCGGCCATGTTCCTTATAGTGTCCTCAAAGTACACACTGTTTGAAACCTGCCTGACAAGCATATCGACCACGGTCTCGCATTCATTAAGGGGCCTGCCGACGCAGTTGAAATATACAGGGAAATCCATCTTGCCTAAGGTCTCGCGAGCGAATCTCTCTTTGAGTTTCTCACCGGCCGGTTCCATAAACGATGTATGGAAGGGACCGCTGACCTTCAGAGGAAGACACCTCCGGGCGCCTTTTGATGTGGCCAATTCCCCTGTCATATCCACAGCCGGCCCTTCCCCGGCAATGACGATCTGCCCGGGGCAGTTGAAATTAGCTATCTCCACGCGACCCTTTGCGGTTGCTATCCTGCAGCAGTCTGCGACAGTATCACGGTCCAGGCCCAGAATGGCTGTCATCTTACAGTCAACACCACGGGCTGCCTCTGCCATAGCCTCGGCGCGGAAGGTGACCAGTTCTATGGCCTGCTTTTCTGTAAATACTCCGGAAGCGCAAAGGGCAGAATATTCGCCCAAGCTCAGACCTGCGGCGGCGTCAGGTCTCATGCCTGCGTCCTCCAGAAGTCTGTAGACTCCAAGAGCAAAAGCCGTCATTATAGGCTGAGTGTTCACGGTATCCGCAAGTTCCTCTGCCGGTCCTTCGAAGGCTATGCGCCTCTGTGACTGCGGCAGCATGTCGAACACCTCACGGAATCCCTCATATTTTTCATAAAAATCTCTGCCCATGCCCGGCCGCTGACTTCCCTGGCCGGCGAACAAAATTGTTGTTTTCATATTTCACCTCAGTTCTTTCATTAATTTCTTAACTGTAGTCATAGGTCCGACTTTTCCTACATTGCTTCCGCAAAAGAAAAGGCCTTCCTCGTAATTACCATAATAAGCGTTTATCAGTGCCCGGTTGATGCAGTAGGGCGTCGTGTCATGGCGACAAGTCCTTATGCAGCCTATGCACTTGTCAGCACCTGCCCTTTGGCCCGATGCCACTCTGTCCATGAGCGGCGTCTTAAGGGCACGGCCCGGCATACCTACAGGACTGATGATGATTTCCGCATCCTCTCCTGCGGCACCTATGATTATGTCCTTGAAGCCCTGGGTCGCGTCGCACTCTTCAGTAGCGATGAACCTGGTAGCCATCTGGACGCCGGCAGCGCCAAGATTCATGAGCCTTTCTATATCCACCTTATGGAAGACTCCGCCGGCTACGAATGTCGGTATATCTGGTGCCACTTCCAGGACATCTTTCAGAATATCCTCCAGAGGATCAGCCGTTCCGTCCATCATCTGTTCCTCTTTGAAGCCCAGATGACCGCCTGCTTCAGAACCTTCTATGACAATGAAATCAGGCCTGCGGTCGTGATTGCGAGCCCAGCTTTTGCACATGAGCCTGGCAGCTTTACCGCTGGAAACGATGGGCGCAATGAGAACGTCTGCTCCCACTACGTGGGCCGGGAGTTCCAATGGCAGACCCGCTCCGGATATGACTGCGTCTATGCCGTGACTTACGGCCACCTCCACCATGTCCCAGGCGTTAGTCGTAGCCACCATTACGTTGATGGCAATGAGGCCGCGGCCACCGGAGATCTCACGGGCCTTTTCAATTTCCCTGATAAGGGCACGCCTATCGGCTTCCTGGGTATCAGTGTAGAAGTCATCTTCCCTAAAGCCGATGTTGGCAGTGGAAATAACGCCCATACCTCCCTCGGCGGCTACGGCTCCTGCCAGACCGCCCATGGATATGCCTATGCCCATGCCTCCCTGAATTACAGGTACTGACATGCTATCTAATGTTTTCATATTCTCCTACCATTTTCTCCAGTATTTCACGGACGGGACGGATGTCCTTCACCATTGCCGACACCTGACCGGCCATAAGCGAGCCCGTCTTCACATCACCGTCGACGACGGCCCTGCGGAGGGAACCCAGAGTAAACCTCTCAAGCTCCATTTTGTCCGCGCCCTTTCTTTCCATGCTTACGTATTCTCTGGCCATAGGGTTTTTCAGGATCCTGACCGGCGTGCCGGCGATCCTGCCCGTTACGATGGTGTCGTTGTCTCTGGCCTTAAGGATGGCCTCCTTGTAGTTTTCGTGAATGGGGCATTCTGCGCTTGCCAGAAGGCAGGTGCCGATCTGGACTCCGTTGGCTCCGAGATCAAAGGCGGCAGCCATCTGCCTCCCGGAGCATATGCCTCCTGCGGCAATTACGGGTATGTTCACTGCGTCGCAGACCTGGGGCACGATGACCATAGTGGTCAGCTCGCCGATATGTCCGCCGCTTTCGCAGCCTTCGGCAATGACGCCGTCGGCGCCGGACGCCGCAAGACGCCTGGCAAGAGCTACCGATGAGACCACCGGGAAAACCCTGACGCCGGCTTCTTTCCACTTTGTCATATACTTGCCAGGATTGCCTGCCCCGGTAGTAACCAAAGGCACGCGTTCCTCGGCGACGATATCCGCCATTATATCCGCATCGGGATTCATGAGCATTATGTTGACGCCGAAGGGCCTGTCAGTGAGTTCCTTGCAGCGCCTGATGTGTTCTCTCAGGTCGGCGGCTCTCATGCCTCCTGCCCCTATAATGCCCATGGCTCCGGCCTTGGATACTGCCGCGGCGAATTCACCTGTTGCTATATTTGCCATACCCCCTTGGAAAATCGGGTATTCTATATGGAACATTTCATTTATCTTCATGTGTTACCTCAAATTTTTATCATCATTGATCCGTAGGTCAGGCCCGCTCCGAAGCCTGTGCAGATCACAGTCATTCCGTCCTTCAGCATGTGGTTTTCATACATTTCACACAGAGCGATCGGTATGCTGGCGGCCGACGTATTTCCGTAGCTGTAAAGGTTTTTGAAAAATTTCTTTCTGTCTATGCCGGTCTTGCCTGCGGCGCTGTCGATTATCCGCTCGTTGGCCTGGTGGCAGATGTAATAATCTATGTCTCCTGCCGTGGTTCCCGTGAGGCCCAGCATGCGGTCAGTGCACTCTACGATCTTGCTCACTGCGAATCGGTAGACTTCCTGGCCTTTCATTCTGATGGCCGGGTCGAATCTGTCGCAGTGGAGCACATCCTCGTCAGGATCGCAGCCAGCTATGGATTCAAAGGCTCCATCCTCTTCTCTGGAAACTACCACAGCTCCTGCACCGTCTCCGAAGAGGACGCAGGTACCGCGATCGCGCATATCCATAAGAGGAGATATTTTTTCGCTTCCTATTATGAGAGCATACTCTGCCCGGCCTGCGGCCAGCATGGCATCGGCCAAAGCGCAGCCATAAATAAACCCTGTGCAGGCGCCGTTGAGATCCATGGCCATAAGGTCTTCTCGGAGGCCAAGTCTTCCGGCCACCTGGCAGGCTACTGAAGGCGTGGCCTCGTCAGGCGTAAATGTGCAGACCAGCAGCAGGCCTATACGTTCCCTGGGCACATTAGCCCGGGCCAGGGCGCTTTCGGCTGCTACGCAGGCCATGTCTGCGTTGGTCAGATCCCGCGCAAAATATCTGCTGTGTATGCCTGTCTTCTCTCTTATCCATTTGTCGCTTGTGTCTACGATGTCGGCCAGATCGTCGTTTGTGACTGTGCACTCACCGTGAGATCTGCCGAAACCTTTAATTCTAATTCCTGCCATTTATCTTCCCTACATTCCTTAATTTCTTATATCTGTTCTTGGCCAGTTCCCTGCCGGATTCCTCCATGAGAGGCCGGAGTGCTCCGAGCACGGCCCGGTCTACTGCGTCGAAAATGTATTCTTCTGCGGCGTGGGCTCCTGCCGTAGTTTCCGGTATGACCACATCGCAGATCCCCAGTTCCTTAAGGTCCTCCGCCGTGAGCTTCATGACCTGAGCCGCTTCCTTCCACCGGCCGGCATCCTTCCACAGAATACTGGCGAACCCTTCCGGCGACAAAATCGAGAATATGCTGTTTTCAAGCATTATCGATTTATCAGCCACGGCCAGGGCCAGAGCTCCGCCGCTGCCTCCCTCGCCGATGAATACAGCGATTGTCGGCACCTTCAGCCTTGACATTACTTCTATGGATCTAGCGATGGCTTCTCCCTGACCTCGCTCTTCTGCTTCCATACCGGGATATGCTCCCGGTGTGTCAACAAAGGTGATTACGGGCCTCCCGAATTTCTCGGCCTGTTCCATGAGACGTCGGCTCTTTCTGTAACCCTCGGGATTTGGCATCCCGAAACGATACTCTATGTTCTCCTCCAGTGATCTCCCCTTCTGATGTCCGATCACTGTTACGGGACAGCCGTGAAAGGAAGCGATACCGCCGATGATGCTCTTATCATCGCCGTAGCATCTGTCTCCAGACAACTTGAGAAAATCGTCGAAGATGTTGCTGATGTAGTCTCTGGTTGTTGGTCGCTGTGGATTCCTTGCCAGCTGAACTCTCTCGGCGGCCGTTATCCTGTTAATTTTCATTTTCGCTGTCCCTTCTCGTGAAGTCTGAGTATGGTCGCCAGGCTGTCACGCATATCCTTTCTTTCTACTATCATATCCACGAAACCGTGTTCCTCCTGGAATTCAGCCCGCTGAAAGCCATCCGGCAGTTCTTGGTTGATAGTCTGCTCGATGACTCTAGGTCCGGCGAATCCTATAAGGGCTCCCGGTTCAGCTATGATAATGTCGCCCAAACTGGCGAAACTTGCAGTTACTCCTCCCGTAGTCGGGTCTGTAAGAACAGAAATGTATAGGAGCCCTGCCTCGTCGTGGAGAGCTATTGCAGCCGAGGTTTTGGCCATTTGGAAAAGGGCCAGTATCCCCTCCTGCATTCTGGCCCCGCCTGACGCCGCAAAGATTATGAGCGGCAGGCGCTTCTTGGTTGCATACTCGCAGGCCCGGGTGATCTTCTCACCCACCGCCATGCCCATGCTTGCCATCATGAAACTTTTGTCCATAACGCAGATGACTGTCTTGATGCCGCCGATCCTTCCCGTGCCCGTGACCACAGCCTCCCTCAGGTGGGTTTTGTGCCTGGTGCCCTCCAGCTTTTCCTTGTATCCAGGAAATCCCAGCGGGTCGCCGCCGACCAGAGTCCTGGAGAATTCCCGGAATGTGCCCCTGTCCACGGTTTCCGCCAGCCTGGCTTTGGCAGAGCCTTCGGCCCTGACTTCTGCCGCCATGCCTCCTCTGAGGATCGCCTTCATCTTCTGTATTATCTTTTTATTTTCTATCAGTGGATTCATTTCTGCCTCCTGCCGCCTCGTAAATGTCCAGGATCTCCTGAAGGTGTTTCTCCATGTAGCCCGTGTTGTAGGTGCCACGCAGGAAATCTCTGCTGTACATAATCAGGTCCTGAATGGGCAAAGTAGTGCTGACGCCTTCAATAGCAGTTTCTTCCAAAGCCCTCCGCATGCGTCTGACTGCTTCCAGCCTGGTGCCGCCGGTGGTGATGACCTTGGCGATCATGGAGTCATAGTAGGGGCTGATCTCGCATCCGTTGTATACGGCGCTGTCTACTCTCACGCCATTTCCTGCCGGAAAGTGCAGGAAGTCTATCCTGCCGGGGCATGGCGCAAAGTTTCTGTATACGTCTTCGGCTGCAATCCTGCATTCCAAAGCGTGACCGCTGATCCTGACATCCTCCTGTTTAAGGGACAAAGGCAGGCCTGAAGCGATCCGCAGTTGTTCGTTCACTATATTTACTCCCGTTACCATTTCTGTTACCGGATGTTCTACCTGGAGTCTGGTGTTCATTTCTATGAAATAGTAATTATCCTCATCATCCATGATGAATTCAATGGTCCCGGCGTTTTCATAGCCTGCGGCTTCCGCTGCCCTGACGGCGGCGGCGCCCATTTTCTTTCTGATCTGGTCGCTGAAGCCGAAAGCCGGTGCCTCTTCTATCATCTTCTGATTTCTTCTCTGGATGGAACAATTGCGCTCTCCCAGATGGATGACGTTGCCTTGGCTGTCAGCCAAGATCTGGAATTCGATGTGCCTCGGATCCTCTACAAGTTTCTCCACATAGAGTTCTCCGTTGCCGAAGCAGCTTTCCGCCTCGGCTGACGCTTCGGAATATGCTCTGATGACTCCTTCTCTATCATCAGCTCGCCTCATGCCGCGGCCACCGCCGCCGGCAGATGCCTTGACGAGCACCGGATAACCGATCTGCTCTGCCACATCAACGGCCTCTTCGGCGGTTGTCACAGGGCCGTCAGACCCTGGCACCACAGGAACGCCTGCCCTTTTCATCATGTCTCTGGCGGCGGATTTGTTTCCCATCATGTCGATGACGTCTGCCGCCGGACCGATGAATTTCAGGTCGTTATCCTCGCATGCTCTGGCGAAGTCGCTGTTCTCCGATAAAAAACCGAATCCAGGATGGATCGCGTCGCAGCCTGTGTTGACAGCGGCCGAAATGATGTTATCAATGTTCAGGTAGCTGTCCGCCGGCCGAGGCCCGCCAATGCACACGGCTTCGCCCGCCATCAAGGTGTGTAGGGCGTCTTCTTCGCCTTTGGAGTATACTGCTACTGTTTCCAAAGACGCGTCCATGCATTCTCTGATGATGCGCACGGCGATCTCGCCTCTGTTGGCCACCAGTACTTTTCTTAACATGGCCGTACCTCGAAAAGCACCTGGTCGTACTGAACCATCTCGCCATCGTCTGCCATGACTTTCTCAACTACTCCATCAACTGGTGATTTCAATTCGTTCATCATCTTCATGGCTTCCACCAGGCAAAGGGTCTGGCCCTTCTTCACCTGCTGCCCTTCTGTGGCAAAGGCTTCCTGGTCCGGAGCCGGGCTCATGTAGAAGATGCCGACTATGGGAGATTTCACCGGCGCCAGATCCGGATCTGTTATGGGAGCTGGCGCGCCAGCCGGGCGCGCTGTGTTACCGGCTGCAATCGCCGGTACATTGGCCAAACTTGCCGTAGTTGCTGGCCCTGCCAGACCTGCCAGGCTTCCTTTTGCGCAGGGCTGTTCTTTCTCAAAGCGCACTCTGCCGCCGTCATCTTCTATTTCCATTACCGCCAGCTCCGACTTCTCGAATCGGGCCATCAATTCATAAATTTCCTGCTTTTCCATTTCCACGCCTTATACTTCTCTATAACTAATGCCTGTATATTATGCCTGCTTGTTCCGCGGCTGTAACTGCCCGAAATCCGTGCCGGTTACTGAGCCTTGTACTTCTCTACGCAGCTGACGATGTCTCCGACTGTCTCCATGTTGCCAAGCTCCTCATCGGGGATCTTGATACTGTATTCTTCCTCGAGAGCCATTACCAGTTCCACGGCATCCAGGGAATCAATTCCCAGATCATCAGCTATAGTTGCCTCCGGCTTGATCTTATCTCCATCACAGCTCAGAGTACTTATCATCAATTCCTTAACCTTATCAAATGTCATTTCATTATCCTCCATTACTTCGTCGATAGTTTAATTATTTTAGTTAAAATTATTTAACTAAAAAACTTTAACCATAGTACACCTTCGGCCGTGGATTGTCAATAGGTTAATTTTTGTATTTCAAGTAAAAAAAATCAGGCGGGGAACTCCTCGCCTGATCAAATGCCTATGACTGCTATCCGATATTTATCTGCAGCTTGGTCACATATTCATTTTCATTTCCGGTATCATGATTATCGATGACATACAGCTCTATGGCGTGATCGCCGGGCTTCAGGCCACGGGTCTTCATCTCACCGATGAGTTTCTGCCAGGCATCCGGTATGGCAGAATAACTTCCGCGAACTGTGGAAACCAGATAGGAACCGCCGGGAAGAATTGCATCGTGCTTCTCGCCGGCTCCTACTATATAGAAAGCCGAATCGAAATGGCCGTAATGGTCACCGAGAAGTTCTGACGTCGGAATAGTCGCGCCAATATCACCGTTGCCGATTATATAAAGCCTGTCATCATAATCCGACTGAAGCTTTTTAATCATTAGATCCAGATCCGCGTCTTTATATACATCCTCGCTGATTCGCAGAATGTAGCGGTCCGGCAAAGTTTTGATCTCGGCATCGGAAACCGCGCCATTGCCAAAGCCGGCATCCACGACATCGCCAGCGACGACATCTGCCAGGTCGGATTTTGTCGCACCAGCGTTGGCCTCGATCTCGGCGATGCGCTCTTCCATGTGCCCTTTCAGTGTCTGGAGGTCTGCGATCTTCTCATCAATAGAAACGATACCGCGGCGAAAAAGCGCCATAGTCTTCGCCAGGTCGAAATCAGCCAGATGTTCGCCGATCTCTTTGACAGAAAAACCGATTAGACGCAGCTCCCGGAGCACGTTCAGAGTACGGATCTCATTGATTGAATAGAGCCGGTAACCGTTATCGCCACGCTTGGGCTTAAGGATTCCGATCTTCTCGTAATATCTCAGAGAATCCGTGCCGATATTATACAGTTTGGAAATTTCTCCTATCTTATAAAACTCTTTCATAAAAACCTCCTTGACATTAGTATTATACCAAGGTTTATCATATAAATAAAGAGAAAGGAAGCAAGAAAATGACTAAGATGAAAAAATTCTACATACAGCATAAGTTTTTCTCCTACGTGGTGCCGTCAGTGGCCGCCATGTGGGTCTACACCATATACACCATGGTCGACGGGATATTCGTAGCGCGGGGCGTCGGCAAAGAAGCCCTGGCCGCGGTAAATCTTTCAATGCCGATGATAAATGTGGCATTCGCCCTGGGCATACTTTCTGCGGTAGGCGCAAGCACCCGAGCATCCATTTACAAAGGCCGCGGCGACAAAAGCCGGGCTGACAAAGTTTTCACTTTAAGTACTGTCACTGTCGCCTGCATCGGCATAGCCGTCATGGCGATCATCAGTTTAAATATTTCCACCGTTGCATCCATCCTGGGCGCTACTGAGGAAACCATGGAATATGTTGTGGATTATCTGGGAATAATAATACTGTTCGTGCCTTTTTATATGACTTCATATAATCTGGAAGTTCTGATCAAGGCAGACGGATTCCCTAAGAAGGCCATCATGACCAGTGTGGCCGGGGCTCTGACAAATGTGGGCCTGGATTATGTTTTCGTGATCCTGCTATCCTGGGGAATAAAGGGAGCAGCCATTGCGACTGGCATATCCCAGGTCATGACCTTTACGGTCTACCTGTGCCATTTCCTGTCGAAAAAATCCGGTTTTTCTTTTGTTAGAATCAAATGGCGGCCTCACGACGCGGCCGGCCTGGCAAGACTCGGCGTGGCAGACTTTTTCACGGAGTTGTCTGTGGGTATCTGCATATTCACATTCAACCAGGCCCTGCTCCACGTATCAGGCAACGACGGCATCGTTATTTACACGGTGATTTCCTATTTTTCCCAGCTGATACTCATGACCATGATGGGCATCAACCAGGGGACACAGCCGCTTATAAGCTTTTATCACGGCAAGGAGCGCCAGTATTTCTGTCACTACATTTTCCGTATAGGACTGATTTCCGCAGGCATATGTTCTGCAGTAGCATTCCTGATCGGCTTCGTTTATCCGAATCCGATCGTGGCCATATATATTGACAGAGTTGCCGACGCGGCCCTCTTCGAAAGCGGAGTTTCCGCCTTCAGGCTGTATTCCTTCGCCTTCCTGCCTCTCGGGGCGGTTATCGTGATAATGGGATTCTTTACAGCTATGGAAAGGCCGAATTTCGCCATGAGCATATCCATCGGTCGAGGCGCTGTCTTCGCGATAATTTCTGTAATAGTCATGGCTGCCCTCTTCGGTGAGACCGGCGTCTGGCTGTCAGCCGCCATTTCCGAGACCTGCGCACTGATACTGGCCCTGCTGCTGTACTACCGCAGATACGCCCCAGACTAAATCAGAATGCAACCAGACAAATATGGCCGCACTGTCTGAGGCGAAATAAACAGGAGCGAGAGTGATGCCTACTCGCACTTAGCCTGCAGCTTCTCCCACTGCTCGTCTACATACTGCTGAGCCTCTTCAAGCATCCACTCATTTCCCTTCTTGAACATGTGGGCAAAGCGGCCCTGCATCTTCAGAAACTCAGCAACAGGCGCCTTGCGGCGAGGTTCATAATTCAAATGCCACTGGCCGTCCTCTATCTCATAAAGAGGCCAGACACAGGTTTCCACGGCCAGATTACAGATCTCCGCCAGATCCTCCATATCATAACGCCAGCCGCGTGGACACGGCGCCAGCACATTGAGGAAACACGGACCCTCAGTATATATCGCTTTGTGGGCCTTGGTATGAAGATCCTTGAAATCCCCGATCATAGTAGTCTGTGCCGCATACGGAACATTGTGAGCTGCGATGATAGAAGTAAGATCCTTTTTGTTCTGGACCTTTCCATAACTCTGAGTTCCCACAGGCGTCGTCGTTGCGTCAGCGAAGCGAGGCGTCGCCGATGACCTCTGGATGCCCGTATTCATGTATGCCTCGTTATCATAGCACACATATACCATATCGTGACCGCGCTCCATAGCCCCGGACAAAGACTGAAGACCTATATCATAAGTCCCGCCGTCGCCGCCGAAACAGATAAATTTGAAATCATCCTTTATCTTGCCGCGCTTTTTCAGGACACGGTAAGCCGTCTCCACGCCGCCTGTCGTTGCCGCGGCATTCTCGAAAGCACTGTGGATATAACTGTCCTCATAAGCCGTATTCGGATATATGAAAGTCGAAACCTCCAGACAACTGGTAGCATTGGTAACTACCGCTTTGTCGCCTTCATCCACTGCGCGCAGCACGCCCTGAACAGCCGCACCCGCGCCGCAGCCTGCGCAGAGCCTGTGACCCGGCGCCAGACGGTTCTTTTTGTTCAATTCTTCTCTTAGACTGTATCCCATACCTCTTATGCCTCTCTTACTCCTATATGCCTGTAGCCGTCGCCGGTGTCGCCGGTGGCCGCAACCTCCTGCAGATCCTCGAAGACCTCGTCGAAGGTCTCGATGGTGACATCTCTGCCGCCGAGTCCGTAAACGTAATTCATCATGTAAGGCCTGTCCTCAGCTTCGTAAAGGGCCGACCTGGTCTCCGCAAACAGGGGCCCACCCTGGCCTGAGAAACTCTCCGCCTTATCCATTACCGCGACAGCCTTTGTGCCTGCCAGGGCTATTGCCAGCTCTTCTGCCGGAAATGGCCTGAAAACCCTGACCTTGATCAGACCTGCTGCCATACCGTCTGCCCGGAGCATGTCCACGGCAGCCTTGCCGGTGCCTGCCGACGAGCCGATGAGGACAACTGCGTACGCCGCGTCATCCATGCGATACTCCTCCAGCATGCCATAACCACGGCCCGACATTTGTCCGAAAGCCTCGCCTACTTCTTTAATGCGTGCCGGGGCCGACTTCATAGCCTCGGCCTGGGCTTTCTTTATCTCCATGTAATATGGAGACACGCCGTAAGGGCCTACGGAGTATATTTCTTCCTCGTTCAAAAGGTAATGCTCCGGGTCGTACTCGCCGACAAAATCTTTCACGCTGGCGTCGTCGAGAAGTTCGATGTTTTCCACGGCGTGGCTGGTGATGAAGCCGTCCTGGCATATCATGATTGGAAGTCTGCAGTGCTCGGCTATGGGCATAGCCTGGATATAATTGTCGTAGACCTCCTGATTGTTTTCCGCATAGATCTGTATCCACCCGGCGTCACGGCATCCCATGGAGTCGGAGTGATCATTGTTGATGTTGATCGGGCCCGTCAGAGCTCTGTTTACTACTGCCATGACTACCGGAAGCCTGCTGGATGAAGCTACGTATAGAAGTTCATACATGTAAGCAAGTCCCGCAGATGATGTAGCCGTAATAGCTCTGGCCCCTGCCGCCTCTGCACCTATGCAGGTTGACATGGCCGAATGCTCTGATTCCACAGCGACAAATTCCGTGTGGACCTTACCATCGGCAATGTACTTGGCGAAGTACTGGGGGATCTCCGTAGACGGCGTTATAGGGAAAGCGCCCATAACGTCGGGATCTATCTGCTTCATAGCATAGGCAACCGCCTCGTTGCCGCTCATTCTGTCTTTCTTTGCCATTTAACGTTCCTCCTTGCCCATAGTTATTGCATCGAAATGGCATATTTTGGCACAAATGCCGCAGCCTTTGCAGTAATCCAGATCTGTTTCCAGGCGCCTGCCATCCTTTACAGGTATGGACGCGTCGGGACAGTATGGCACGCAAAGCATACACTGCTTGCATTTGGTCCCATCAAACAATGGCGTAAGTACGCGCCATTCTCCTGTTTTCACTAATTTGGATGTCGCAGGTTCGTATATCTCCGCGCCCGGCGTCAGGCCCTGCCACGGTGTGTTTTCATTTATATCTTTTGCTCTAACCATTTATCCTACCTTTACCTGATCCATTGACATCCTGAGTGCCTTCATATTTCCGTCGATAACGTAAGGCTTGGATGCGAATTTATGCTTGAACGAACTCTCCATATCATGGAGGAATTTATGATTTTCAACTACGTTGCTTACCTTGACAGCGGCTGCCAGCATTGGAGTGTTAGGGAAATTCTTCCCGAGAGTCTCAACGGATATTTTCTCGGCGTCTACAGTACAGACCTTGCCCTTATATCCGCCCAGTAGTTCTCTGACCTCAGCCGGCTCCCTGGTGCTGTTAACGATTATGGCGCCGTCCTCTGAAAGGCCCGAGGTCACATCCACTGTGTGGAGCAGCGTCTCATCGACTACAACCACGTAGTCCGGGTGATATATGTTGGAATGGACCGAATTCTTATCATCGGATATTCTGTTATATGCTGTTATAGGGGCCCCCATTCTCTCAGGACCATATTCAGGAAATCCCTGAACCTGCTTCCCCGAGCTGAAGGCTACATCCGCCAGAAGGAGGCATGCCGTCTTGGCACCCTGTCCGCCTCTGCCGTGCCATCTGATCTCAACTGTATTTCCCTGCTTTTTCATTTCATTATCTCCCTTTTCATCTGAAACCAATTGGACATACACTTCGATAAAAAAAATCTCCGCCCTGCATCAGGACGAAGATCAAATAATCATCGTTATAAACCACCTGCTACTCTTGCATACTATCATATGCTCTTCCGATAACGGGGAAGGCCCGTCAGAACTTACTGGCTATGCTTTCGGTTCTGCGACTCAGGAGTGATTTTCAAAACACGCTTTTCTCGGTATCGGGCTCTCACCATCCCCGATTCGCTTGACCTTATAGCGTATATCTACTGTCTCCGTCAATGTCTTTGGTTTCTTATTTAATTGATACTGCTATGTTACTACTGCAGGCCTTCATTGTCAATAGTTTTTTGTGTTTATTTACAAGAACATTTTTTATTATTTGTTTTCTCGCACAAAATCCAGCCTGGCAAGCAGGGTGTTTTTGTGGCCGGAGGTAACGGCCGTGGCCGCCTGTGCAAGTTACCTCTGCGAAGCTTATTGTTCTCCTGCGTCGATAACGGCCAGGGCCTGCTCCATGATGGCCTCATGGTCCAGTCCGACTATGTCGAGACACTCAGCGCGATACTCTTTGAAAGACCTGACCCCCAGCATTTCACCGATGCCGCAGATGTAATCGAAGCCAAGATTTTTGTCTCCGATAGGTCCGCCGGCAGTGGTGATGTATGTCAGTTCTTTGCACTTGCAAAGTCCGCTGTAGCCTGTCTCCGACTCTTCAAATGTCAGGCCCGTGACAACGATGTTCTCGATATATACCTTCAGGATGGCCGGAAAAGCGCAGTCCCAGTATGGCGCGCCGACCAGAACGTAGTCGGCCCTCTTGAACTGATGAGCATAGTCAAACATTGGATCATCGTAGGCACCGGCTGTGGCTAGATCGTTGCGCCTGTTGATATCATCCCTGTCCAAAGGCTCCGCGCAGCCCTTCTCCACTATTACTGTCTCTACGTTGACGCCCGGATGGGCCTTTATAAACTGTTCAAGATAGTGATCTGCGAGCCTCATAGTTCTGGATATGTGAGTCGTCACACAGGAATCGATGAACAAAAGTCTCTCTCCTGAGTATTCGAAAACCATAAATTCCGGCTTGCAGGTCTTGCCGTACTGATCGCAGTTCTTACACCCGAAAATATCCGGCGTATCCTCCGGCTCCAGATAACGGAAGCCGTACTTCTCGAAAAATTTCGGGGCTTTGGCGGTAATATGGACCTGCCTTGCGCCCATGTCCAGCATCCGCGTCATAGCCGTCTGGAACAAAAGGCGACCTATGCCTGTGCTCCGCAGTTCTTCTTCAACGGCAATGTCATTGAGGACATAGTAGCCTTTCTTTCTCGTTATAGCGCAGCCACCTACCAGAGCGCCGGCCTCGTCTACAGCCTTCCACGCCGTAATGAATCCCTCCGGTCCTTTGCCGCTGTCGTCCAGGTTAAGCTCCAGTCCCGACCTCTTGAACAGATCAGCAAACTGCAGGTAATCCTGAGTCTCTATTATATTCATCTTTCTGATATTCATACTCTGCCTGCCCTCTCATTTATTACTCTTCATAATACGACTTGATGCTGTTGGTGCCATCCGGCGCTATGCGCAGGAGACTGTACTTCCAAGCCGATACATAATTACCTCTGTGCTTGTTGTAGTCACAGCCCAGCCTGATCTTTTCCGTAGTGCCTGTGTAAACGTACGCCGTGTACAATGACAGTTTGAAGTACATAGTCTGACCGCCGGACAAGGTCACCGTCTTAGTATATTTGGTGTACTTCTTTCCGTTTGTACTGTAGTACAAAATGGTCTTCAGTTTATTCCCTTCGGCATCATAGAAGGCAGTCCTGCTGTTATATATATTCGTGCTGTAGTTATTTGCGTCTGACTTGACCTTGATAATGATCCCTGTGGTACTCTTATCTTTAGTGTTCATTACTGTAGTTGTGAACTTTCCCGTAGTGTTCCTGGCAAAGTATGATTTCACATCTGAGTATTTGCTATAGACAGTAGTATTCCCGAATTTAGTGTAACTTCTTACCTTATAGCAGTAAAGCGTCTCGCTGTCTGATATTTTACTATCCTTATATGCTACCGTTACAGCCGGCGTAGTCTGATGGACTTTGGTCGATGTCGGTTCCAGTTCTATAGTCCTGCTCTTGCCGATTCTCTTATACTTTTTATTATCGGTG
The DNA here is from genome assembly GCF_004362975.1 of Aminicella lysinilytica. Lineage (GTDB taxonomy): Bacteria > Bacillota > Clostridia > Peptostreptococcales > Anaerovoracaceae > Aminicella > Aminicella lysinilytica. The sequence goes on from NZ_SNXO01000007.1 coordinate 47,326, forward strand.
ACCTTTTTCCCATCTGTTGAAACTGCGCGATAAATCAGCAGCCCGGCCTTACCGTCATTAGTCTGCCACTGGGTAGTGATGTGCTCACTGTCGCTGAACCTGTCAAAGAACACAGGCTTTCTAAGGCCGGTACTGCCTGTTATATATGTTGTAGGTCCATATTTATTCTTGCTCTTAACTACCTTATATGGAGTAACTGTGATACTGTAATTTTTCGACTTCTTCAAACCAGTAAGGTTGTATGAAGTAACAGCTTCATCCTTTATATTTTTAACAGTCTTATAATACTTGTCCCCTGAGGCCTTTCTGGATATCTTATATCCGTCAGCTTCATCAACAGGGTCCCAAGATACATTAATAGAGCTGTAGCTTACAGCCGTTGTCACTACATTGGTCGGTTCGTACATGCCGTTGGTATTCTCATTACCTGTCACCGCAAATGCCATAGCCGGCATGAATGCTATGATCATCAGCCCCGCCAGTATAAGCGCCGCCGCTTTCTTCATGGTTATTCTCATTCTTCGTTCCTCCTGTTTCAACTATTAAGCATTTCTTAATAGTTGCTCTTTCCTCATGCCTTGATTATACAATCGGTTAAGTTCACTGTCAACAAAAGCAGAGACAACTTCTGCTCCTGCGGAATCGCATAAGGCAGAAGCGTCTCTGCTAAGTGAAAGATACCTGGATTTTGGCTTTGATAGTACAGCAATATCCTGATAAGCACCCAAATATTGGTGGACTCTCAAACAACCAATGCGCTACCTCATAGGTCTGAACGATTCCGCAGGAGCGAAGCAGTTGCCGATGAAATGAAAAGACAAAAATAGCTAAACACCTATGCACTGTCTGAGTTGAAGCGAGCATACTTTAAAAGGGGGTAATTAATTACCCCCCCTTTTTTTAACGCTTCAACGAGTTTGCATAGTGTTCTATTTTTGTTTTCATGAATCACTTGCAACTACTCGCACACGAGGACTAGTGATGACCTCTGAAGGTAGTGCCCCCAATTAAAATCCCCGCAACGACAGCGCCACCGCATAAGTCGCCAGGAAATACGACGTAAACACAAAAGTCCCGAACCAGTCAGGCACCCTTTTGTTAAAACACCTGAAAGACAGAGATAAATCAGAAAACCAGAACATCATAGCTCCGGTGCCGAAGAAAAACACCTGTCGGTCCATGTCACTGACCAGCAGCAGGTTGATACCGAAAGCACAGAAAGAACCCACCAGAACAGCGTAGCACATAAGCGGAACTTTGTACCTGCCGAACTCCAGCACACCCTTCTTAGAAAGAATCAGCATGCCGATCACCGTTGCCGGGATCATCAGCAATGCCGGCGTAAACTGAAAATGCGCCAGGTATATCAAATCAGCGCAGAACATTATATGGGCCAGGCCAAAACTCAATATACCCATAGAAAAATACGGTTCCTTAAGCTCTATGTCATATTCATTAGACAAGAACAGCGTTATATCGCCCGCAGTGCAGAACATCAGCCCCGGGATCACAAACATGCAATCCTTAATATCGCCGTAACGGCTCAATTCCACGAAAGCTACCAGAAGAACTCCCAGGCTCAGTGTCATCTTCAATATGAAATAAGAAATAATCGTCCATTTCCGGCTCAACTGGCCGGCTTCAACTCGTTCGCCCTGGACGTAATTTACACAGAATAGAAATAATTGTATCGGATTCAACAAACCACCCCTTACTTATTATTCGGATTCGTTCTCACTTATATTAGACTGTATCCCGCGCATGGTCGCAAGAAGCTGCCGAGCCTCCCCATCGTCCATGTCTCCGAAAGCCAGACGGCACCACTTGCGCAATGCATTGACAATTATCGGCTCCATGCTCCTTCCGTCTTCCGTAAGATGAAAGATCCAGGAACGCTTATCCTCAGGATTTTCGCTGCGGTCAATAAGGCCCGTCTTCTCCAGAGACTGCATAGTCCTCGCCATTACGCTTTTATCGTAATAAATCGAAGACAGCAATCCGTCCTGAGTCTGGCCGTCCGTCTCGTATAGAGACAAAAGCACCAGTGCCTCGGTGACTGTGAGCCCCTGCTCCTTCAGGGCATTCTTCATGAACACCTTGAACCTCTTATCATAGGCCATAATGATTCGACCTATTTCAGGATACATCGTTTTCAAGTTTACACTCCTTTTATGATTCTGTAAATAATAATCTGAAGATTTAAGGTAATCTTAATATTATAAGTATACCTTATTAACTATCTTTTCTCAACTTCCTTCTGTAAAGCAGCAATAACAACAGTCCTACGGCCGAGGATATTGCTGTCATGGCGTATATCTGCCTGAAGCCGATATTCAGCGTCTTCTGGAAAGTACTTTCAATCTTGGCCGACCTTGAATCTACATCCTTCAGGTAATTTTTTTCCGCGGTCTTGAAGGCACCCGGGACGGCGGCCTTCAGCACCTTCATCTGGCGCAAAGTCTCCCTAGTGGATTTTTCGCCGGAGTTTATCTTGGCGATGGCGGCTGTCATGGACGCCTTCTGGCTTATGAGTTTGCTGCGCTTGGCGGCTACCTGGGCTCTGGCGGCTGTCAGTGATGCAATACCCTTGTCCAGCTTGTCTCTGGAAGCTTTCAGCTTGTTTACCTTAGTTGTCAGGGTGGTGATGTTGTCAGCAAAACCATCTATCATGCCCTTCAGTTGCTGCTGGCTGTAGACCTTCTCCAGCATTGTTACTACGGCCGGCGAAAGGCCGGACTTCACAGAGTCCGGCAGCCTGCTGGCATAAGGCGCCGGCGGCATTGCAGGCCCGACAGTTTCCATATAATCGTATACCGTTGAAAGCTGATCATGCAGGACCCTTTGTGCGGCGATGCCTGACGACACGCCAGCATAGCCTTTCTGAATGCCGGCTCTGCCCTTCTGCATTTTCGTAAGAGCTGCGTCCTGCTTGGCCAAAGCCTGAGTCATGCCGGAGATTCCTTTGGTCATACCCGCCTGTCCCTTCTTCATCTTAGCCGTGGCTGTGTCCATCTTGGCTATAGCCGTATTTACTCCATCGATTCCCTGATCCACGCCGTCGTATATCTTGGCTGTGATCTTAGGACTCATTTCTTCAAACATGTATTTTGCCATATTATGCGCACTGTCCGTTACCGTTGTGACGTCAGAATTCTGCAGTTCGTTCAGAAGACTGTCCGGGATCGTCACGTCGCTATCCTTTGTGCCTGCGGATGTCATGTCTATCTTAACCGTCGTCATAGCAGTCAGATCAGGCATGCCAGTTATATTTTGTTCCTTCATAGCCTGATTCAGTTCTTCGGCATAGGGCAGTTTCGGCACGTTGATTTCCGTGGGCATGAGCTTCATAAGATCACCGGAAACGCCTGCCCCGGCGTGAGCGATGAAACCTACCATTATGGCCGGAGCTATGACAGTTCCAAGGGAGCGTACCAGCGAAAGTGTCGCCAGAGCCGAATTGGACTCCCTGAGGTCTACCTCCCAAAGCATCATGTAATTAAGCGGCGCGCCCATGGTGAAGCCGATGCCCGTGCCTATGAGCACCAGACTTATGATCACAGTTATCCATCCCGGGTAAACTGTTGTTACAAATATCAGGAATAGCGAACCTGCTATGGTCGCTATAAATCCCAGGCTCAGGACCATTTTCGGACCTCTGCGGTCGGTCATACGTCCCGAAAGCGGCGCGCCTATACCTGCAAATATTCCAAGGATGATGACGAAATATCCGCCGTCTCCGGTCTTGATTTTCATGCAGTTCTCGCACATCTGAGGAACAAAAACAAGCCCCATAAGCACTATGCCCGTGATAACGGCCACGGTCAGGGTTATGAGTATCCTTTTGTTCCTGAAATATTCCAGATGCATGACCGGATCTTCTGCCCTATGCTCAACGAATATGAACAAAGGCATCAGCAGACAAAATGCAATCAGATAAGGGTATACGTCTGTGCCGGTCAGTGTGTCTGTGAAGTTGAAGAAATCTATATTTTTCAGGCCGTACATTATGCAGAGGACCATGATCACCAGCAGGCCTATGCCCAGGCCGTCGATCTTGCTCTGAGCTTTTTCCCTGGTATTAGGCAGGGCGAAGAAGCCCGCAATCAGTATGAACACTGCAATTGGAACGTTGACGAAGAATATGAATTCCCAACGCGTAGTCCCGAAAATATCCATGACGGCGCTGCCTATGCTGGCGCCTATGATGTTAGCCACTCCGTAGACTCCACCGACGAGGCCCAGGGCCATTCCCCTCTTTTCTTCCGGGAATGTGGTACCGAATTCAGCCGTAGCCACCGGCATGATGCCGCCACCTCCTATAGCTTGGATCACTCTGGCAATGAGCAGAAATGTAAAGCTGCCCATATTATGAGACAGACCACAGAGCAGCGATCCCAAACCAAATAAGAAAATACTCAGAAGGTATATGGTCCTCCTTCCCATACGGTCTGCCAGTTTCCCCATTACCGGTATGCTGGCAGCGTAGGCCAGTGTGTAAATTGTGATCATCCAGATACCCGTATTAGCGTTTACGCCCAGGGAATCCTGTATGACAGTACGGGCAGGAGTTACTATTCCAGTGTCTACTGCGCCCATAAATATTCCCAGCAGATATACTGTCAGGATCAATCCGAAATTCAGTTTCTTTTCTTTAGTCATTATTCTCGCTCCATAATAAAAAAGTAGTTGCTTTAACAACTAACAAGTATACCACTGGCTAGTTGCTTTTGCAACTACTTTATTATGTTCACTATTTTTTCTCTTTATGAGCCTGCTCTTTATTCCTGTACATCATGTCATCAGCTATGTCCAGTATCTGGCTTCCCGTCAGCTGACCGTCGGCCCTGGCATAACCGAAGCTCATTGTCAGTTCGTAAGGAAGATCTGCGCCTATGGTAGCTTTTGTCAGGTTTCTCTGAATCGCATCTATCAATCGCTCCGGCGGCTTCTTATCAGTCATCTCCCATATTATGCAGAATTCATCTCCTCCGTACCTTGCCAGGAAGGCATCATACTCACCGCACACTGTCTTCATGACCTCCGAAGCCAGTATCAGAGCCTTATCGCCTTCGGCGTGACCATAAGTATCGTTGATATTCTTGAAATCATTGATATCTCCAAGAAAGAAAACCATATTAGGATGATAATCTACTATTTTCATCTCGAAATACTCATCAGCTCTTCGTCTGTTATTCAATCCTGTCAGGGCGTCGCTGAAAATTCTGGTATCCTGGACCTTGATATATACCATCAGAAGCGGCAGTGTCATGGAAATAGCTCCAACTGGCAGGACCGGCGTAAAGAAGACACTTACATTCAGTACCAGCGGCAGAATGAAGAATGATGCGAGAGCAATATACTCATTTCTCCTGGTGTGATTCCTAGCTTTAATAGCGTGGTTCAATGCGTGGGCAGAAGCCCCTACAAGATATATCATTATTCCAATAATCTGTATTACTCTGTAGTATCCGGAATGGAATCCGTCATTGACATCTATATAGTATACCCATTTTGTAAAAGGAGACAAAACTACACAAACAGAAACGATTATCAGAGGCAACATCGCAACGAAGCGTATCTTTCTGGAAAAGAATTCATATTCGCCCAATCTGATCTCATTGTACACGAACCAGTAATACGCTGAAATCGTAACGCATATAAGGTAAATGATATTTACCAGATGATTAGCCTCGATAGTATAAGGCAATATTCCGCTCTCTCCCAAAGCCCACATGGCATCTGTCAGCGCAACTAAAATATGCGAGTATGACAGCTTCTTAAGTGGCCGCATCTCGTATGACTTACCGTAATCACCTTTTAACCGTATCAGAATGTATATCAGTATTAGAATGCTGATACCATTGACCTCTGTATACGTAAGTGCGTAGTCCATATACACCTTCCATCTATATAGAACCATTGTATTGATTGTTCAAAAGTCACCTTTACATTATACATCTAAATTCAGAAAAATAAAATGGTTGATTTAAATTCTTCACACAACTGTCATGTCAATCATCAATATAGTCGTTGCGTCCGTAATATCTGTCCAGAGAAAATCCCCTGCCGCTTACATCGCTGGCCGGAACCATAGTAGTAAAGGCCACCGGATCTACTCCTAGTATTGTGTCCTTGACCTTCCTGACGCTTCTTCTCCTGACCGTGCAGATGATCACCTGCTGATCCTTGCCCAGATATCCGGTCCTGCCCTGTAGAAGCGTTGTGCCTGTGAGCACATCCTTATGGAGAGCCGCATTTATTTCTTCCCATTTCTCGCTGACGACGATGAAATGAGCGTCACTACTGCCCATAATGAGCACCTGATTCATTATCATTGTATATAGGATTATGATGAAAACTCCGTAAAGGACATCATCAACTGTGGCAAATGTGCACTGAAGTAAAAGTGCAATTATGTCGACAACATTGAGAACTGCCGCTGTGCTGACGCCGAACTTTCTGTGAGCTACTATTGCTATGACATCGCTGCCCCCTGTGCTGCCGCCGGCTCTGATGACTATGCCGACGCCTACCCCTATGAACAAAGCGCTGAATACCGATGCCAGCAGTTTATCCTGCGTAAGGTTCTGCAGTCCCGGCACGGTTTCTATTATATATAGACATGCTGGATAAAGGAATGTGCCAAGTATTATCGTCGCTGCGAACTTTTTGCCCAGGCAGATCAGCCCCAGCAGAAACAAAACAACCGACACGATTGCTACTGCGTAGGATGTTGGTATGTTCGCTACGTGTGCTATGAACCTGCCATATCCCGTAGCGCCACCGCACAAAAAATTATTCGGCAGTATGAATATGCCGGCGCCGATGGCGTTGAAAGCAACTCCCACAGCCAGCAGAAATACCTGCATGAATTTATCTTTTGCACTTGTTCCAGTCTTTGATCCAAACATTATTATCTCCCCCTAAATTTTCACAACCACTACATTATAACTAGGAGAAAGCCCTTAGTCAACAAAAAAACGCCGAAAATTTCGACGTTTTTTGTTCATTGATAACAAAGCCACAGATGTAACCGTTATTTTTTGTGCACTTCATATAAATCCCTAACAAATTCTCTTACTTCAGTTCCTGGGTCTTCTCCAGTTCCGCGTAAACTCCATTCTTCTCCACCAGCTCGTCATGTGTTCCAAGTTCTATGATCTCGCCATGCTCTATAACGGCTATCCTGTCGGCGTTCCTGACGGTTGAAAGTCTGTGAGCTATGACTATGGTCGTCCTCCCTACGGAAAGCTGATCGAAGGTCTCCTGTATCTTAGCTTCAGTGACGCTGTCCAGGGCCGATGTAGCCTCGTCCAGAATCAGCACCGGCGGGTTCTTCAGGAATATCCTGGCTATGGATATTCTCTGTTTCTGACCACCAGAGAGAAGCTGTCCGCGTTCTCCCGCATTAGTATCGAAGCCGTCAGGCATATCCATTATATCGTCATATATCTCAGCCATTTTAGCTGCTTCTACGATTTCATCCTCAGTTGCATCAAGTCTGCCGTAGCGTATGTTCTCGGCTATGCTGTCAGCAAAGAGGAATACATCCTGCTGAACTACGCCGATATTTCTGTGAAGTGATTCCTGAGTCACGGATCTCACATCCTTGCCGTCTATGTAAACGGTTCCGTCAGTCACATCGTAGAATCTCGGTATCAGCTGGCTCAGAGTGGTCTTGCCGCCTCCTGATGAGCCCACCAGCGCTAATGTCTCCCCTTCCCTGATGTGTAATGTTACATCGTTGAGCACATCATGGTCTCCTGTATATGCAAAGGAAACGTGATCCACATCAATGTCGCCTCTTACATCTGTAAGGTCTTCTGCATCTTCTGCGTCTACCAGGTCAGGCTCTGTTTTCATAAGCTCGATGAATCTGTGAAGTCCGGCCGTACCGTTAGCAAAGAGTTCTGCAAAGTTCGACAGCTTGCGTACCGGCGTGACGAAGGTCGTCACATAAAGACTGAAGGTTATCAGATCGATAATGTTCAACTGTCCCTTCATGATCAGGGCACCGCCTACAGCTATGACAGCCACGGACAAAATGCACATAAAGAACTCCATGACGGCGTTGAATCTTCCCATTGCCTTGTGGAACTGCCTCTTGGATGTCTTGAATGTATCATTTGATTTATTGAATTTCTTGAATTCTCTTGATTCGTTGGCAAAGGCCTTGGCTGTCTTTATTCCCGAAAGCCCCGACTCAATATCAGCATTGATTTCAGCTGTAGTCTGCTTCAGTTTCAGCGAAGCCTCGCTCATGGAACGACGGCAGCGCCAGACAACCAACATGAATACCGGCAGCATCAGAGCAATGACAATAGCCAGCCTCCACTGTATGGAAAACATTATGACGAGGGATCCGACTATAGTGACAGCCGAGATGAATACATCCTCCGGACCGTGATGAGCCAGCTCCGTTATATCAAATAGATCCGCCGTAAGCCTGCTCATGAGCTGGCCTGTACGGTTGTTGTCGAAATAATCAAAGCCTAATTTCTGTATATGCCCGAAGAGATCGCGCCTGATGTCAGCCTCGACTCTGATGCCGAAGGTGTGACCCCAGTAAGCGATGATATAGGTAAAGTACGACCTGAATAAGTAAGCGACGAAAACTATGGCCATTACTATCCAGAATGTCTTCCACAGCTTGCCCGGAAGCAACGTGTACATGCACCAGCGGGAAATATAAGGGAAGGCCAGATCAATGAGGGATATAGCAAGAGCGCAGGTCATGTCCAGTAAAAACAGCTTCTTGTGCGGCTTGAAGTATGATACGAAAACCTGCAGCATATTCATGTTTTTAAAATCTCTTTTCATTGATAGTCTGTTTTCCCTTCTGATTTTATTTCAGTTTATAGTTATTATCTGTCAGCCATTGATCCAAGGTAGTATCTATAGTCTTGGCAGTCGGAACCGAAGTCTCATCGATTTTTCCGCCATATGTCTTTTTTGTAGAGACATAATAACTCCCATTATAGTACACAGCGTACCCCTTCCATCCTGCTGTTCCGCTGTTGCCGGCATTGGCATAGAGGAACACGACCTTCTTACCGTTGGATTCGACCACCTTAGGTCGCCAATAAAGCGTTGTATCAGATGTCTTAAGCGCTGAATCTCCAAAGAGTGAGCTGGTACTTACGCTGACCAGCTTTCCATTATTTGCTTCTATTACCTTGGCTATCAGATCATCGCCGCTGTGCCATTTTTCGCCGCCTGTCAGTTCATCCTCCACTTTGGATGCCAGAGCAGCAAAGTCATCAAGTTCTCCTCCCGAATGCTTGGAACATACTATTTTAAATGTACCGTCGGCAAGATTGCCGGAAACTGTATATGTGCCGCCTGACGGGCATCTTGTCTCGTCTTTGTCTATGTACTTTTTCAATGCTGCATCATTAATAGATGTGATATTACCCGAAAGATAATCTACAATTATGTGATGACGAAGTGTAGTCCTGTTGGCCTCGCAGGTAGTCCTTCTGGCCTTATCCAACTGCGAAGTAAACACAGGTATGGATACAGCAACAAGAACTGCGATGATAGCCACAACTACCAGCAGCTCTGCTAACGTAAAACCTTTGATATTTCTCTTCATTTCCAACATATAACCACTCGCTTTTCTCTCTTGTATAAATCACATTCGTCTAAATGATACTACATTTTTTCCGGGTTGTAAACGGTTGTCCCCCTGCAAGAAAACACGTCTTTAATGAATATTAAAGTCACTAAGGCAACTATGGCTTCTGTCACGGTAAACGACAGCCATACTCCTGTCATACCGAATAATCTGCTCATGATCAGTACCGTTGGCACCAGTATTATGCAGCTTCTCATAAGAGCCATGGCCATGGATTTCCCCACTTCAGTTACCGAACTCAGAAATGCTGCCGCTACTATGTTGACGCCTCCGAAGAAAAACCCCGTGAAGAACAGCCGCAGGCCCTTGGATGCCATTGCTCCCAGCACCGTGCTGCCTTCGCTGTTAAATATCGATACCACAGGATCGGCCAGAATAAACATAATGATGTATAACGTCACAGCCATAGTCTCTGCTGTTACCAGGGCGTACATCAGAACCTGTCTCACGGACTTTCGATCGTCTCTACCATAGACGAAAAGCCAAGACCGACTATCCTCAGCATCCTTTTGAGACTGAGGTTGCACCTGATCAGCCGAAAATTCTGTTTTCCGGAGAAATAATGCCGCGACAGGATCGCAAGGCTTATGACCGGCGAGAAGCACGTAGCCAGAGCGGCTCCGAACATGCCCAAGGCCAGGGGATACATGAACACATAATCCAGCAATATATTGGACAGGCTGCTGACTACCATGGCTATCATAGACAATCTCGGCTCGCCGTCGTTTCTCACAAAGGCCAGCATTATATTGTTCAGTATGAAGGCCGGCGAGAAACAAAGGAACGTCTTCAAATAGACTTCCGTCATAGGTAATATGCGTCCGGAGGCTCCCAGGACGCGGCTCAAAGGTTCCGTCAGGAATAATCCTATGCAGACAAGCACTCCGGCAGCCATAGCTCCCAAAGCCAGCGAATGCGCTAAAGCTTTGTTTTGTTCCGGCGGTTCCCCCGACTCTTTGGTGACCGCATAGTCAGTGCCGCCACCGATGCCTGTCATCAGGCCTACAGCTGACATGATGCTGAAAAACGCTATGGCAAAATTCAGGGCCGCCAGGCCGTCGGCTCCCATAACCTGTGACACTAAAAACGTGTCGACCAGTATATAGCAGGACACGCCAAGCATCCCTATAATGTTCAGACTCACATATCTCGCAAATTGTTTCTTCATGTAGTTTACCTTGCCGTGCCTTCATCCTGAGACTGCTGCATTTCCAAGGCCTTGCCCACTGCTATGGACAACTGGTCAGAGCATGATGTGTCTTTTCCTTCGCACATAACGCCTCTCAGTTTGTCATTTATCTCTTCCACAGTCCAGCCTTCCAGGATAATGGGAATAGCCTTAAGGTTGCCGCTGCAGCCACCTGTGAAGTTTATGTTATGTACCACATTTTCGTCCAGATCGAAATCTATCTGACGGGAGCATGTGCCTGATGTCGTATATCTGTAATGTTTCATTCAACGATCTCCCTTGCTGCCTTACCTGTGAGATGCTCGATCTCCAGTTCCATTACGCATATTGCCGGCAGTTCTTTCTCTACTGTCTCGGCCCTTTCCTTCTCGAATCCCGGGCGGTATTTGGCCCCGATGACGTCTGCCGCCCTGCGTATTTCTTCCTCGTCTTCGATTATGCTGATTCTTCCGAAGGCGATAGCGCTTCTGAAATATGTAGTATATTCTTCCGGCACGATCTGATCCTTATCTATAACGGAGAATGAAGCCTTGTCGCAGTTCCTGACAGCGTCGACCCTATGTCCCTTCTTGGCACCGTGGATCAATATCCTGTTGTTATCGTAGGCATAACTGACCGGCACTGAATAAGGATATCCGTCGTCCCCGGCTAGAGCCAGCGTCCCGGCAGTGTTCCTCTCAAGTATTGCCATAGTTTCTTCCTGCGATAACAGCTGCTTTTTTCTTCTCATTTCTCTGAACATATTGTGTCCTCCTACAAAACAAGCATCCGCAAGCATATCTTCTAAGACCTAATGATACACTTAGCGAATGCTCTCACATCCAACTACCCGGTGGCAGTATTCATATTACTTCAGTTTTTCGATTTCGTCTTTGCTAAGGCCTGTTATTTCTGAAATCAGCGGTATTTCGAAGCCTTTAGCCATCATTGCAAGTGCAGTGCTTTTCTTTCCATTTAACTTCCCTTCGGAGAATCCTGCATCTTTGCCTTCGGAGAATCCTGCTCTATACCGTTCATTTATCTTATCTTCTAACGTATGCAAAACCTTCCTCCTCTCCACTGTGTTCAGTCTTCCTGGTACATGTTGCATTTAAGATTATTGTACAGGTTTCGTCCCCAAGTTTCAAGTCCGTTTTATTCTTACATAGCATTTCAAACTGATATACAGGCATATCTTCACCAAAAAGATCAAATGTGCAGATGAATATCACATACGACGGTTTAAGGTGGTTATATCCTTCACCTTTATGTAGCATAGCTACATCGACTGCGCTATGGTAATACCTGCTTCTCTTTGGAAGATCTATATCATAGCCGCATTGCATCTCAATATCATACCACTCATTATCATCGATCATAAATACATCCAGACGTATGCCCTTCGCAGATATGCCGTTTTCTATTACATACTGAGTAGTAATATCAAACAGTTTGTTTTTGTCGGCAACAGGCATCACGTCTTCATCGTCCTCGTTGATCAGTCGTATTTCCCCGATTTTCTTATCCGGAAATATTCTCTCAAGCAATTGCCTGCTTATTTCCGGATCCTGCATGACAAGGTTAAAGACGATGTCATTAGTTATTGGAAACTCGATGATGTTGTCTTCAGACGCTGTCCCCTGAGATTTACTGATTACTTTCTCTTCTTTCATTTTTTGCTTTCCTTTCCTTCTTACATTTTATGGTTTTATGTAATGTATATACATTACTACCATTGTATGGGGAAAGCAAGTTCTATATTTAGAACGATGATGAAATAGGCCCGCAAGAATCGGCCTGAAATTATTGCCATTGTGGCATTATCCTATTTTAGAAATCAATTGAACGCAAGAATCGACCTCATAATTGGACTGATGTGGCGGATATCAGATTGCCACTCAGGATCCGTGCAAGAATCAATTAAGTAATTGATTCATTGTGACGTGTGCCGGCCTCTAAACCAGTGTTTCCAATGGTTACGTGCCACATTGCTTATGGAATTTCCCTGATTCTTGCGCGAGCCGGATCAGCGGGCTCCAAACCAACGCGGGCCTGGTCGGTGCCCGGCTTCTCAAACCTTTACTTACCCTTCCAGATATTTTTTCGTGAAGGTGCAGGTGGCGAAGCATTTTCCGCAGAGATCCTGCTTGATGCCCGTCTCACGGAACATGATCTCAAGCTGTTTTTCATAGCACCTGTCAACATCTACTAATTCCCGCCTCTTCATTCCAGCTCTCCAAAGGGTCCCTTGCAGGGCCTTAGCCGGGCAATTCATGACACACAATTTACATAGGCCGCACTTTGATTCTATTATAGGATCATTACATTCCAAAGGCGCATCGGTCAGCAATGATGAAAGTCTCACGGCAGAGCCATATCTTTCAGTCACCAGTAGACAGTTCTTGCCTATCCATCCCAAGCCTGCCCTCGCGGCAACAGTCTTGTGAGGTAACCTTGATATATGTCCATCTTCGATCCGGACGCGATCCCTGGTCTGAGCGAAAGCATTATACCCTTTGTTCCTTAAGAATTCCTCTCCGGCAGTGACGATCTCGTCCAACTGACTGTTCATGGAATAATACATGTCGTAGTATTCTTTAGTCGGTGCTGTCTGCAGATCGCGTGCAATATGCTTTGGTACAGGCATGGCAACCGCCACTCCGCAAGAATAGTCACAGGCGGCAACACCCTTCATGTTGCCAACGCCGACCAGCGCTGCACCCTTTTGATATAATATATCTTTCAATTCATCAGTTAACGTCATATATCTACTCCTTTACCTGCTTTGAATCGCCCTGTAATAGTTCGCGCCAATTTCTTTTATTATGAAGAATTCGTATAATAATTATTGATTCAGCATCTATCCTGAAAAAGATGACGAAATTCCCTGCTATTATAAACCTGATGCCCTGCGCATCGATATCTTCATCTAGTACTTTCCTTCCTCTCTCAGGCATTTCAGATAATGACATCACAGCCCTTTCTATAATATCAATTGTATCCCTGGCAGCTTTCTTGTTTTTCAAGACATTAGAAATATAAGTTCTTATTTGCATAATATCATCCTTGGCAGGGGATGCAAAGGATATGGAGCATTTACCCATACTACAATCCTTCCTTTGCTGCATCAAATACTTCCTTCGCCGAATACAAATCGCCCTTATCTGCTGCTTCAATACCTTCATTGAGTTTGGAAACAAGTTCCGCCCTGCCTGACAATAATTCATAAGCCTCAATGCTCATCACAACCAAGTCACCTTTTCCATTTTTAGTAATATAGATTGGTTCACCATAATCATGACAAAAACTCGAGATCTCATTATATTTATTTCTTATATCTGTGCTAGGTCTTATCTTAGGCATATTCCCCCTCCATTTATCTATCGTTATTATATCATAATAGTGATAGCTTGGAAAGAGAGCATTCCAATTCTTGATAGTTTCTATAAGTTGTAATATACTAATCATAGATACTATTATGAAAGGCGGTAACCCGGTGAAGATAGCTATTTGCGATGACAATTCCATTATGCGTGAGGAGCTTCGCGTCCTGCTGGAAGAATACTACAAAAGTCTGGATGTAGTCATAGAGCAATTCGCCTCAGGCGAGGACATCTGTCAAACTGTTTCTTCGCAGCCGGACAGGTTCGACTGCATCTTCATGGATATTGAAATGTCTGGGATAGACGGGCTGACGGCAGCTAAACAGATCAGGACTTTTAACAAAAATGTCCCTGTGATTTTTCTGACCAGCTACAGGGAATTTGCGGCTGATGGTTACGAGGTCAACGCCTTCAGGTACCTGACCAAGCCAGTCAATGAAGATAAACTTATCGAGGCTTTGGACAAGTTGAAAGCAAAAGGTTCCAGCGAAGGCAAAGTCATAGTTTCCGATGGTAAGAAAGAGGTCATTCTTTCCTACGAAGATATTATCTATATCAAAAGCGAAAATGTCTATTTGCGTTTGTTCACTCTAAAGGGCAGCTTCCTGGTACGCCGCAAACTCAAGGATCAGATCACTGAACTACCGGCTATGTACTTCATGCAGGTCCATCGTAGTTATGTTATCAATCTGAATCACGTATCAGCCTTCGATGGCAGGAATGTCACAATGGATCAGGGACACCTGATACCAGTCAGCGACAAATGGAAAAGTGAACTGCCTATACGGCTTGCAGCATATCTGCGGGAGATGAAATAATGATGGGCTTATTAAACATACTATATAATGCTCTCGCCAGCATAGAATGTCTGATCCTTCTGGTTCTGATATCTCACTACATATTTCTGGAGCCGAGCTATAGGAATAAGAACTCTTGGATAAAGCTCGGCGTTTTTCACGTGGTTATCTTCACCATTCTGGTCTTTGCCTCGGAGCCAGCTAACGATCTGCCGAACTTAACAGGATTTCCGACCTTCGCCCTTTACAGTTTCACCTGCAGAAGCAAAAAACGCATACTGGGTTTCTTCAGAGTTATACCTATACTGGGAACCATGCTCTCTCTGTTATTTATAGTTGAAGCATTCTCATATGCTCTGACTTCTAATTCATTGTCCGAATCCAGGTCCCTGTCTTTCATACTGGACGCAGTTCTTTGGATAGTCCTGGTCATTTTCTTTCTCAAAGGGAAAAACTGGCGCAGGCAATTCGAGGAGGAAATAGTGTATATGCCTGACAAGAACTGGGAGAAATACGTTCTCAATGGCGCCGGGGTTTTCCTGCTCATGCTCAGCCTGCTACTTGTAAGTCTTGAAGAATCATCAATAAAAGAGTTCTATGTCAGGTTGATTATTTTGTCCGGCGGAATAAGTATGATACTGCTTCTGATTGCTATGGCCGCCATGGTGAAACAATGGAGAAAGAAAAATTACTATATGTACACGGCCGAAGCAAACCAGCGCTTCCTGAAAATGGAACTAGAACACTTCCGCAATTACCAACAGATGGAAAGCGAGACCCGCCGGATGCGCCACGACATGAAAAATCACATTTTGTGCATGGAAACCCTTGCTGACAAAGATGACTACGCCGGCCTGAAAAAGTACATAGACAGTCTGGGGCAAAATATGCAAGCCCTAGACAAGGGCATTCAAACCGGCGATCCCATGGCAGACGCTATCTGCAGCGAGAAATCTCACATAGCCGCGAAGTCTGGAATCTCCATAAATGTACAGGGCAAACTGTCCGCAGATATCCCAATGGAGCCCACTGACCTGTGCGCAATTTTCGCTAATGCCTTGGATAACGCCATATATTATCTGTCGAGCAGCAACTCAGCCCTTGAAAAGAAAATCAGCATAAACATTTCATCCCAAGGCTCTATGGAACTCATCACCTTTGAAAATCCGGTAGCTAATGGTTCCCTGATTCCCGCGGCCGGAGAGACAACCAAGAAAGAAAAGTCGAGCCATGGTTTCGGCACTGTCAATATGATAGAAGCCGTCAGGCGTTACAACGGCACACTGACAAGGAACGTAGTTCCCGTAGGCTCCGGCTCGGTGTTCCGCCTTGAAATCATTATTTTCGGTTGATCCACAACAAAATTCGACAGTTTCGCAACATTATCTACACAAACCTGACAAAACCCCTTAGTATGTAACCGTAAGGAACATACGAAAGGGGTTTTATATATGAACGAAACTTTAAACGAAAAGAAAGAACTTAAGAGAACCGTAAATTTCATGAGCCTATCAGTGATTTTCTACAATCTGATCATGATAAGTGTAATAATGACGCAGGCGATTATTGAATCTGTCAAATTGCTTAAGAATGATCCAAACGCCTCGGAAGCTGTGTTTGACAATTTGCAGAAGGAGTTCATCAATTCCGGCACATCGTCCATCATCGGCGTCGGTGCAGGTTTGCTTCTGCTTCTGTTAATATACAGGCACAAGCATATCATAGGCGAAATTTTCTCTGGGAACAAAATTATGACTGTGCAGAGTTTTCTCTGTTGTTTCTGCGTTTTCATGGGAGTGCAGACGATTTTCTCGGCTGGCGCTTATGGCATAGAACACGGCCTCAACGCCGTAGGCTACTCTGTTATGGGCGATATCAAGGAAGCCTCTTCAAGCAGTATGACAATTTCCATGTTCCTGTATGCATCGGTGCTGGCACCTGTTGCCGAAGAACTGGTATATCGCGGTTTCGTAATGCGAAGCCTCATGAAATACGGCAAAGTATTCGCCATAGTGGTTTCCGCCATTGTATTCGGAGCTATGCATGGCAACCTAGTTCAGGGCCTCTTCGCAACTATGGCTGGATTAGTTCTGGGATATGTTGCCACAGAACATTCTATCAAATGGTCTATCCTGCTGCATCTGCTCAATAATATGGTCATGGGCGATCTGATGTCATATCTGATTAAAGGTTTCTCAACTTCTACACAGACATGGATCACCAATGGGATAATGGGTGTCTTCTTCATCATAGCGCTTATAGTACTGTATAGATACAGAAACAATATTAAAAAATATCTGGCTGAATTCAAGCCGGAAAAGGGGTATTTCAAATATGCTTTCACATCTGTTTTCATGCTGATATTCCTTGGCCTGGAACTATTTATGGCTATTGATGGAATCACAGCCATCTGATTCGAGTCTAAGCAGTGCCTCTTTTACAGGCAGGCCGCCTGCATATCCAGTCAGCCTGCCATCGGCGCCTATGACCCGATGGCAAGGCACGACTATCATGAGTGGATTCCTGTTATTGGCCATACCTACGGCGCGGCTGGCTTTAGGATTCCCTATTGCTTCAGCTATCTGTCCATAACTCCGGGTTTCTCCGTAGGGAATATCGCATAGGGCATTCCAGACCTCCATCTGAAATTCCGTACCGTGTAGTTCATAAGGAAAATCGAACTCCCGGCGTTTCCCATCGAAATACTCTGCAAGTTCATTAGCAACAGAATCCATCAATACTGTAGACATCCCCATATCATCTGGTTTGTCCGGCAGCCTGTCTATACCTACTATAACGCCATTCCTTTGTTCAATATGGAAATATCCAAATTTCAATTTATATACTGCGTAATTATACATTTCTACTATCCTCCCAGCCTTCTCTATCATAATTATATCTATAATCGATAATCAATACAATGGAAAATAACCATTGCACGCCTATTGATCCAACTGTATAATTAAGTTATCAGGAGGAACGTGCTATGTTTATATTAGACTGGCTCACCAAGACGAAAGAACCGACTGCTGAAGAAATCAGACAGAAAAGGGAATCGGATATACAGGCCTTTTATTCCACTTACGATTATAGAGAGTTTAAGGAAGGCGACTATCAGAAAATCAATACCATACTCAGTGATCTGGCTTGTAATGAGCCGGAACTGGTTATGGGTCTGTGGAATGAAATACTAGATAAGAACCTGGACATTATCCATAAAGGTGAAGGCCCTGATGGCGCCTTGCATCATCTCACTATGGGAATACTTACATGCCTGACAACTTCCTTTGCCAGTAAAAAAGTAATACCTCTTCTATTGAGTGATGAGGAATTTCTAAAGGAAATAATAAGTACCACGACAAGTTTTTCGTATTCTGAAAGATGTCTTGGTATCATGATAGATGCCGCCCTGAAGAACTATGATTTTCAAAAGGCCAACATGATACTTGGCTGGATCTGCGATAATAAAGAAGCTATGGTGGATACATCTATGCCCAAACTGATATACGCCATGGAGGAAGTACTTACCTATGAGGGCGAACCGAAAAATGTTGCAGATTACTGGCAAAGACAGATGGTCCTGAACTATGCTGCTAACCTGAAAGCTGACATAGAAAAAGAGCAAGACGCCCTTGCAGACAGTAGAAACGACATCCCTGTCAGCAGCAATTATGTTCCTGATGTAGGTTTCCCCTCCACCATTCCTGCCTTTGCCTATGACGATACAGCACTGGACAGTGACGAGCAGGAAGGCTACGACATTTTCGACTACCGCATAAACGAGAATCTGGATGAAGCCATGTGGGATCCTGACAGTGACGAATGCGGCCTCACCGGCGTGTACACAGACGATAATTATTTCGGCGACGAGTGGGACCTCAACCGCGACTTGAACTTCGACGGCAAGAACGACCTGCCATGAAATATTTTGTACTATAGACATCAGGCGCTCCGCGTCTTCGATTCTCGCACTTCTTACCGTGATCATGTTCTATTGCTCCTTCTGTGATTATATTGCTTTTTGTCTTTATACATAAGTACATCGGCTAGATTGCAGATATCATCGAAATTGTCACCGGAATTGTAAATAGCACATCCGAAGGAAGCCATAATGTCATCCTTAGCTAGTGCTGTACGCATTTCATCTATATATGCCTGACAGGCCTCGGCAGTCTTTCCTTTGCCCAAAGCCATAAATTCATCTCCGCCGACACGGTAAGCAAGGAAGCCTTCCCCGCCATTTACAAACATGGCATTCCCCATATTCTGTAAGGCCATATCTCCGGCACTATGGCCAAAGTTATCGTTGATTTCCTTAAGGCCGTTCATATCTATGGAGATCACAGCAATGGACTTGTTCCGCATCCTATTAGCGTCTATATAAAAGCTCTTTCTGTTCATGAGTCCTGTCAGCGGATCCCGTCTGTAGGTCTCTATGTACAGAACCACATAATACAAGGCGCAGGACGTTATCATTGCCCCTGACACCAGGAACTTATAGCCAGCCAGTTTACTTTCAGCTACCGTTGCTATGACGCATATTACAGCTATGTACACTACTGTGAATATCTCGCCTGATGTTAGATGGCGATGCATTTTTATTGTCATTATTACCAGAGTCAGGAGGTATGCGGCGCTGACAATGTGAGAAAGATATCCAAAGGGTCCTCTCATGAAATAATTATTTGGCGAAAACCAGAACATAATATGTGTAAAATAACTTGTAAAGGCGATGACTGCCAGAATTACTATAGGTATCCAGATGGCGACATTGGTTCTCTTCCTGCGGGTAAGTATGCTGATGAATATGACCATTGAAGCCGGCCTGAGAGTATACCCTATGGCAGAAGTAATGTATCGAAGTACAGAAGGCTCAGTAAGGCCCGCAAGATATGAATCTGTGATATCGGCAAAAACCAAAACAAGAACAATAGCTACGAAGGCCACAAATGACCTGTTCGTTTTCTTGTCCAGATTCTGGTTAGTAGATATTATTATTCCTAGACCTATGGCCAAGCATAGAGTCGTGAAATTCTCCAATATAAGTCTTGCTACATCTATCATACTTACTTTTCCACCTTTCAATCAGCCCCACTATTGTAACATAATGTCGGGCATAGCGTAAAGGCAAAAGGAGATTAAATGTTATTTATACTCCATGGTATCCACCTCACATCCACTTAATAGCAGCACCTTATAGTTTACAATATTAAGCCACGCGCTAAACTCTTTGCTAACGATTGCACGGTTACATTTCTCGCATTTATCGATCCCGGCACAGTCGCCGCATGTATCGACATTCTTTCCATTTACTTACCTCAATTCTATAACTTTATTACTTATTTCTGTAATATGGATAAGTACATATCCAATCTCTCGTTAACATATCCAGCAAACAACTTCTCCATTGCCAGATATCCATTCTTAGTATTATACTCATCAAATGCATTGTAATATGCGACTCTGTCTGCAAATTTGATATCAATAGGCGGATACCCGGCCTTCATTAATTCAAGATTAATGATCAATCTGCCGGTTCTTCCGTTCCCATCAATAAAAGGATGTATACCTTCAAATCGAATATGGAATTTTGCAAGCTTAGTGATTACATCTTCTGCGCTGGCATTATAATCCATCAAAAGCTCGGTCATCTCCGGCTCGATCATATATGGCTGTACAGGTTCATGTTTCGCTCCCATGATTCTAACCGGCACTCTTCTGTAAACTCCGCGGTCGTCTTTCTTATCAGCGAGTACGAGATAATGAATTTGCTTGATAACACTATCTGTAAGTGGCTTATTTCCCTTCACCAATTCACAGACAAAATCAAAGGCATCTCTATGGCCAACGGCCTCCAGATGATCCTTTAAAGGTTTCTTATTGATCGTTAATCCACGAAGGACCATATCAGTTTCCCTTAAAGTAAGCGTATTCCCCTCAATAGCATTCGAATTATAAGTGTATTCCACGGTGAATTCTTCATTGAGTCTTGCTACTTCTCCTTCAGTAAATGGCCTTCTGGATACTAGTTCATTTTTCTTTTCTTCGATTTGCTCAAGCAGACTTTTTGTGGATTTATATCGTCCATCCGCAGGCTTTACAGCATCGATTGGTACCTTCCAACCGCGGCCCTGTTGAAATGCTCCCGGTATTTTACCTCCAGCGCACAATACCCGCACTCTTCTGTCGGAAATACCCCATTTCTCAGCAGCCTCTTTTACAGTAATATACATGGCATCCGCTCCTTTTTGAGTTTAGTATAACTGATTATCGGAACAATATCAAGATACTTGGAATAATATCTCGGCTTTTATCGGAATAATAAAAGGAATCCCCATCACTCGGATCGATTTTTCCAAATGATAGAAATTCCTTATTCAAGGTCCTTTTCACGTAATGCTGTTATTTCATAAGCAGGCAGACCGTCTCAACATGCCTTGAGGAGACAATAAGTATGCTGCCAAGACCTAACAGTTCCTTGGCGGCAACACATCTTCCGTCATAAATGAGACCTATTCATCTATTTTTCTTCAAGCTTTTTAATGGTATCTGTATTGATTTGTTCTATGGTTTTCAATTGTCTGATTGCCAATTCATTTAGCAATTTTAATCGCTCCCCCTGCGGCTTTCCTTGCTCAATTAGAATAGCATTATAGCTTTCCATATTAGACAAGACAAGTAGCTGGTTTAGTGTAGCATCATCTCGCATATTGCCAGCTTTACCGGGGTTTTGCTCTCGCCATTCTTTTGCGGTAATACCAAATAATGCAACATTCAGCACATCTGCTTCACTGGCGTAAGTAACGGATATCTGATACGGCGTCAGCTGCGGCGGAATAAGATTCCCCTTAATTGCATCTGTGTGAATTCTGTAATTCAGTTTTGCAATTTCACGGTTTAAATTCCAATTTAATGAAAGGCGGCTACTATCATCACTTTTCAATCGTTGATAGTCTTTAATGATATACAATTCAAACTCAGGGGAAAGCCATGCTGCAAATTTTAATGCAATATCTTTATGTGCAAAAGTTGCAGCATATCTTCCTTGCTTTGAGGTCATTCCAATTGCAGCTGTCGTTTCAATCCAACGCTTCGGTGTAAGCACAAAAGCATTACGACCTGCTTCTCGGTCAATTCCCTCGAATTCGAGGGAATTGAAATCAGGGTTATGTATTCGCTCCCAAATCCCCAAATATTCAACTGTGTTACGATTACGCATCCAATTATTAATCACATCACTTGGATAATCTGCATTTTTATAGCGTGCAATATCCGTCAATGATAAAAATTCATCTTGAAAATTATGTGTATATATGGTTATATCTACACCTTTAGCATGAATAGTTTCTTTTACAGGCTTTTTCATAGTGATTTTCCTCTCATGTTTATTCGCTAATCTACACACTTTATTTTATATCTTTTTTTACCTTATTACAACATCAACCTTCTTGTTCTAATAATTGCAAAGACTAAAGCCCTCGACACGCACCAAAGGCTTTAGTCTTAGCAATCACAGCATAGGAGTGGGGAACACCCCCACTCCTATTTTACTGCCTATTCATAGTAGTCTACTTCCTGTTTCACCACAATCCCCGAGTGGAATTGTATCTCCAGCCTCATGCCCTTATGCACTTTGATGGAGGATATGAGCCGTTTTACAAGGTCTTGGTCGAACTCTCGCACCTGTGGGTTTACTGTAGTAATCGCTTTGTCCAGCTGATCCACACGCTCCTTATAGTTTTCCGCCTGTTTCTGTGCCTGCACCATTTGGATTTTTGCTGTTTTCAGTTCATTTATCTGCTCGAATAGCTGCTTATATTCCGCATCAAAATCCTCGCTGACAGCTCCTTGCTTTGCGTTATTTTCTATGAGTACCAGCATTTGCTGTTGCAGCTTTTCTATGCCACTGTTGGTGCAACCTTTAACGGTCCATTGTAGCGGCAGTCCTTACCGTGATTGTCGAACAAAACAGGCTGATTGTTTCCCGACATTCCTGCACTGGCCGTAATGGTTGGGCATACACCCTCGGCAATTTCTGCACCGCCTTGCTGTGTTGCCATTACAATTGGCAGGTTTCCACCCATTCCTGCACGGAGGGTAGCAGTAATATCTTCGGTAATATCCATGCGTTCTCCGCTCTGGTCATTGAGACAAATGGCTGGTTCTATGACACCGTTTCTGCCGGTGCTGTTCCCACAGTTGGTGCCAAGAGTAGCGGCTACTTGTCCTGTCACATCTCCTGCGTATCCGTCAAAGCCTATTTTTTCTTCCTGTTTTAATGGCTCTTTCACAAAGGTCTGCATCTGCATATTTTGTGTTGCCATCAATGCCCCCGACAAATTATCAAGGTCAATGCCCTCATTTCGCTGATTGATATGATAGGATTTTAACTCTGACATATCGGATACTGTTTCTTCTGTAGGTGTCAGTCCTGCCTGTATCTCAAGTGCTGTTTTGAGCTGCACAGGCAGTTCCTTATCCCTCGCTTTGGCTCTCCGCAAAATCCCCAAACAAGCAGTCTTGCTTAAATAATATTTGGGGAGCGGTGAGTCCTCCAAAATCTGCGACAAGGAAGATTCTACGACGTCGCTGGGCGACTCCCCAGTATTGAGCATCGATGACACGCCAAGCCAAGCTGAATTCATTTCCCAATATGGCAATCCCAGCAGATTGCCACTTCCCGGAGTCAGGTCGAGGAACATTACAGGTGCTGTCCTTAATGCGGATAATTTCTTCGATGACCGCCCTGAAATCTTCGCCCTCGGCACTGGAGAAAGCTCCGGGGACATTTTCCCACACCATGTATCTTGGTCGAATAAGGTGAGCTGGGATACCTCGTTTTCCATCTGCATTTCTCATCTCCTTTACCAGTCTTGTTTGCTCCATGAATAGCCCTGAACGCTCTCCCTCAAGTCCGGCTCGCTTGCCTGCAACAGATAAATCCTGACATGGCGAGCCACCGCAGATGATGTCCACAGGAGGGAGGGTTGCTCCGTTTAGCTTTGTGATATCCCCGACATGGAGCATATCGGGAAATCTTACCTTTGTTACTTCGATGGGAAAGCTTTCAATCTCACTTGCCCAAACAGGGGTAATTCCACTGTGAATGGCTGCCAAAGGAAAGCCACCGATTCCATCGAAGAGGCTCCCCATACTCATCATCAGAGTGTACCCATTTGCATTTGTGGAGCTTGATTTTTCACTTCGCCAACACGAAAACTTTGCTCATATTCCATTACTCTGCGGGGTGGGAACAGACAGCCTTTGGGCTTCCTCAATTTCGGACATCATGCCAAGGGAGATATGATCCCCGAAACACCATAACTCATCACAGTTTTGAAGCATGGCAAGTCCCATGTCTAAACCGAGCTGTCTTTCCCGGGGGTTATGCTCGTCTAAAATATTGGGGTAAAGTAAATGGGGACAAAAAAAAGCGTGTCCTTGTTCCATAACGAACCGACACGCATTCTTTGCAAACTCCGTATTTTTTTCGATATCCCCGGCATAAGGGGATGCAACATAAATTCGCTTCATAGGCAAATTCCTTTCTCTGTATTATTTTGGTGCTACTGCCTGCACCACGGTTCTTGTGGTATTCACTGCCGCTTGTGCAGTATAGACAGCACTCATCATATTGGCTCTGGTACTGGTATCCAGTCCAAAGGCACCGGCGATTCTTGGCACTTCACCTGCGGCAAGCATAAGACCGAGTCCAAGCAGACAGTGGTCCTTTAACACCATCAGTCCTGCAGTGAGGATTGTTGCCTGTAAAAATGTCGTAAGGCACAACCCTACGATCTGCTTGCACCACTGAATAAAGCCGTCATAATATCCTCTCGGAACAGAGAACATATATAGGCTGCCTACAGCAATTTGGATAAGCAAGATACCTCCACGTTTTAGGTTTGCGAAGAACACTTTAATCACTGCATAGCCCATCATGATGATAATAAACAGCATCAGAATTGGGCTTGTTATGGCACTGAGCCCTCCGAAGATGCCAGTACCCATTGCACTTTCAATGCCATCTATGGTAGACAGTCCTGATATAATCTCGTTTGCCACTTCACCAAAGCTCTTGCCATACCCCGTGATGCCTGCCGTTAAACTGCTTTGCAGATTGACCGAAAGCTCAAACAATCTGATGGGAACAACAGTAAAGAGCGATACCGCCATAAAGCCTTTGAGTGCATTAATGATGGATTCTTTAACGCTGCCTTTACCGTTTTGGTATTCGATCCCTGTTTCAAAGCAGGAAACCACAAGACCGACTACATACAGCGCCCATGCCAGATAAGAGAAAAACAGCACAATACTTTGCACCCAAGTCATTTCAAACAGCTCGACACCCATGTTGCCCATTTGGGAAAAGAAGTTGCCAAGAAAGCCAACCACCTGTCCATAAAGCCAGTCAATGATCTGATCCATTACATCGCCAAGGATAAAATCCCATATAAACAAAAACAACCACCTCCAATCGTAAAAGAATAAGGGTATACCGTTTTCACGATACACCCTTTGGTTTGGCATAAAAAATGACGAGCAGCTAACCGATTATCGGTTTTAACTGCTCGTCATCCTTTTCGAATATTTCCAGTATCATTCTTGCTCCCAAGCGAAAGCCACATATAAACTGTTCCTCAGCATTTGCATAGCCTAACTTGCTTTGTGCTGTCATAAAATCCTGCAACAGCTTTTTTCCCTGTTCGTCAAGGAGTTGATTGAGTTTTTCTTCCAATCTGCAAACCTCGGTTAAACTGTTGTGGTAATCGCTGTCATGCTGAATTGGTGCTGATGTGGGACTTATTCTGCCACGGTATAAATCTTTCAGTATTTTTTCTTTCTGCATTTCCATCACCTCTCTTTCAAGTACAACACATTACCACAAGATGTAGTAAATAGCTATACGAAATATCAACAATTACCTCTGTATATAGTTTTACATAGACATACCCATCTTAGGTTCGTTTGCTTCTGTCAGCTCATGGCTTTGTTCCATAAAAAGCTATGCATAATCGTTAATCTGTTCCGAGAGCAGTTCCATATCTCTTGGTGTGGGCTTATACACATACCATTGTGCCTGATTGCCGTCCTTCCAAATATATGGGATAATGCCCTCACGAAAGTTTGGATTGCTCACTTGCTTTCTGCCCCAAACATCTGCAAATTTAATGGTGTTTCTATCGATTACGCCATTGTTCTTGTCTACAGCACTGATGCTGACGCCCTCATAATGGTCTGCATATCCAAGGGTGGTGAAGAACAGCTTCAAGCGATTGTTTTCACCCAAAGGGATATACATGGCATTGCCGATGCACTTTCGATTTTCAAATCCCTCGGTGCATTTCATAAGTTCATCTGTAAAAAAGCTCATAGTAGTTACCTCCATAAAAAATGGAGAGAGTGATATATCTCACGCTCTCCGTTAGCTGTTATTCATTAATTTCTTCTTGTGCTTCAATCTCATCCAGTGCCTTGGAGATAATCTCCGTAATAAATGCCTTTTGGGTAAGGTGCGGCGTGGCATCCACGTGCTTTTTGATTCGTGCGAATAGTTCCTCACTGATTTGTAGTGCCAGCGTTCTTGTCTGTGCCATATTTGAGTTCATCTCCTTCATTTCGTAGTATTCGGTAATAAGCTGTGTTACATATTGATTTAGGGTAAGTTCGCTTTGCTCCTTATTTGTGCATACCTTTTGATGTAGTACAAGCGGGATTTGTGCGCATAGATTTTTTGTTTCTGCCATTCTGTTTTCCTCCTGTTCATTGTGATTTTGCAAGCAAAGCATACCCTAGAGTGCAAGTAATAGCTATACCCAATACCAACAAGAAATAAAGTTAATTTATAGCGTTGGCTGCTTTGACTACATACCCAATATCGTCCAGAGTATCCTTGCATATGGGTGGTGACAAATTTATTTCTAAATATAAAAAAGCAAAGATTCCGATTTCAACCAGAATCTTTGCTGTTCATTTAAAACATCAGTACCGATTATTCTCCCATAAATAACTTGATATCATCTTCAACTTGTCCGATACCTGCAATGCCAAACTTTTCAACAAGGACCTTTGCAACATTAGGCGATAAAAATCCTGGTAAAGTCGGACCAAGGTGAATATTCTTCACACCTAAATAAAGTAACGCAAGTAATACTATTACCGCTTTTTGCTCATACCAAGCAATATTATATGCAATCGGCAGATCGTTAACATCCTCAAGTTCAAATATTTCTTTCAGCTTCAATGCGATTACTGCAAGAGAGTAGGAATCATTACATTGGCCAGCATCAAGAACTCTTGGAATACCACCAATATCTCCTAACTCAAGTTTATTGTAACGGTACTTGGCACATCCTGCAGTAAGGATAACCGTATCCTTAGGTAGTTTTTCTGCAAACTCAGTGTAATACTCACGAGATTTCATTCTGCCATCACAGCCTGCCATGACGAAAAACTTCTTAATTGCACCTGATTTTACTGCATCAACTACTTTGTCTGCAAGAGCAAACACTTGGTTGTGAGCAAAACCACCAACAATATTGCCTGATTCAATTTCTACAGGAGGCTTACACTGCTTTGCCATCGTAATAATTTCAGAAAAATCTTTTTTGCCATTTTCATCAGCTGTGATATGAGGACATCCGGGATAGCCTGATGCACCGGAAGTAAAGATCCTTTTTCTGATTTCCTCGCTTCTTGGAGGTACGATACAGTTTGTAGTAAACAGAATTGGTCCATTGAAAGTTACAAATTCAGTAACTTGCTGCCACCATGAACCGCCGTAATTTCCCGCAAAATTGTCATACTTCTTGAAGAAAGGATAATAATGTGCAGGAAGCATTTCACTATGGGTATAAACATCAACGCCTGTACCTTTTGTTTGCTCCAGTAGTTGCTCTAAATCAGTGAGGTCATGACCTGAAATCAGTATTCCGGGATTGTTTCTTACACCAATATTAACACTAGTGATTTCAGGATTTCCATATTTAGAAGTATTGGCTTCATCTAACAGTGCCATGGCTTTAACACCAAACTCACCTGTCCTTAATGTTAAAGCTACGAGATCATCTGCCGACAATGAATCATCAAGGGTTGAAGCAAGTGCTTCATAGATAAATGCATTAATAGCAAGATCTTCTTTGCCGATATTAAGGGCATGATGTGTATATGCCGCCATACCTTTCAAACCATAGATAATCATTTCTCTAAGAGAACGAACATCTTCATTTTCGGTTGAAAGAACACCTACTTTTGATGCTTTGTCTAACATAGACGCTCTATCGCTTACTTCAAACTCCGCTGCATCACCAAGATTAACATCGGAAACCTGTTTTTTTAGCTCGTTTCTTAAGCCAATCATTTTATAGATTTGATTTTCAATTGCACCATCATCAAAATTAGCATTTGTAATGGTGATAAAAAGGCTTTTTAGGACTTGATGATTTACTTCGCTTATGGATTTAACATCCAGTTTGCCTTTTATAACAATTTCAGAAATCCCTTTTGTAACATAAATCAGTAAGTCTTGCAATTTTGCAACTTCTTCATTTTTGCCACATACGCCTCTTACCTCACAACCGGTACCTTTTGCAGTTTCTTGACATTGATAACAAAACATACTCATAATCGTTCCCTCCTTCAGATTATTCCTTAACGGGTTCGAATTCATCTTTACCCACAAAACAAATTGGACAAACCCAATCATCAGGGATATCTTCAAAAGCAGTTCCCGGGGCTATTCCACTATCTGGATCACCTGTTTGTGGGTCATAGATATATCCGCATGGGATACATATATATTTTACCATTCTGAGTTTCTCCCTTCAACATTTTTATACAATATTTTACCATTTTAGAGGGATAGTGTCAAGTTGTTGTTGGTAAATGGGGGTGCGGACATTTTCTTGGACTGCCTATGCAGCTAATCCAAGAGAACGCCTGTATTCTACCGGGCTCAAATAACCTAGTGTTTCCTTCATTCTCGTTTCATTATACCAGTGAAGATATTCGTTTAATATATCCATAAATTCATCAATGGTAACATTGCCCCA
>NZ_SNXO01000008.1 GCF_004362975.1 Aminicella lysinilytica
TACACAGGCTTTTATTTTGCTTTTTGTTTGTTTTTTGTATACAAAAGGGGCCTCGTCATTAACGAATCTCTTATTCGTTAATGCGACAGCCCCTTTTGTTGAAATTTTAATGCTTTATTGTTATAATTAGGTTATATCAAGTGTGTGTAGGAGAGGTGGAGCAATGTTGACAAATAGAATGAAGTCTGAAAAGGGCGCTACTATTTTGATTGCATTGCTGTTTTTTCTTTTATGCGCCGTAGCGGGATCAGTAGTACTAGCAGCTGGAACAGGTGCTTCGGGTAGAGTAAGTAACCTGGTTACGGATGAGCAATCATATTATTCAGCCACATCAGCTGCCAGAATGTTTAAAACTGAGATAATGGACAAGACCTTTGATTGTGTATATAACAGTAAGACTGATGAATACACTACCACGGTCACAGAGGGTAAACCGGACACCAATTTTGATAAGTTCCTTAAGGATAACGCCCTTACGGTATTCAAGGTAAATCAGGAAGTGGCAACTACATTGCCATCGAAAGATCTGACAATAACTCCTTCCAGCAGTGTCGGAGAAGATAATATAAAAGATGTGACCAGTCAGTTTACTATGGATAAAAATTATAACATATCGGTCAGTTTCAACTGTGGAGATTTCACCTGCTATGTAAGCGGGACGGCAACCTTCATAAATGATAAGAAGCAGTATAAGACAACGCTGTCTGACGGCAGTACTCAGATAGAGACCAACCTGACCTGGACAGATGTCAGGATCAGCAAGCAGATGCAGTAGGGTAGATTTCGGGAAGTGTTTTTATGGCAGATATGATCAGAGAAAAATTAATAAGCAGAAAAGGCGAGTCTCTGGCAGAGGTGCTGATATCAGTTCTCATAATAGCCGTAGGGCTTGTAGTACTGTCGACTATGATCATGGCATCCAGCCGTATGGTTGACAAAGGTCAGACTAAGATGACTACTCAGTATAATGGCGAATCGGCTATGGAAAGCCAGAACGCCGGCAAAGCAACTGTCAGTACAGGGAAAACCATAAGCATCAAGGAGGGTAGCTCTTTGGTATCGGATATTACCGTCAGTGTCTACAGTGATGCTGATTCGAAGCTTATGTCATATGCAGTAGAGTAATAGCTATGAAATATTTGTTTGAGAAAAAAATGAATAAGAAAGGCTTCACCTTATCGGAGACGCTGGCCAGTGTCCTGATACTGATACTGGTAGTGACCATAATAGGCGGAGGCATAGTAGTCGTGAAGAACGCATACCAGCGCATCACCCTTAAGGCCAATGCTCAGGTGCTCATGTCAACAGCCATAACCAAAGTCAGCGATGAGTTGAAATTTGCCGAAGACATAGAGGGCACAGACACGCCGACATTCGTCAGCGGCAACAACAGCTACAAGATGTCTTTTGTTAACGGGGACGGCACAGCTGATAACCTCGGCATTATGGAAGCCTATGCGACGGGAGACAGCACACAGAACATACAGCTTTTGTCAACTAAGACCATGACTGACGGGCTGGTACCGTCGATAACATACAATTACAGCAGCGATGATAAACTCTTCACTGCGACTATAGAAGTTAAGAAGGACGGCACTACAGTGTCGAAGCAGACTATAACAGTCAGACCTCTGAACGAGTGATCTGACCTGAAGGAGCTCAGGATGAAGTACAAACGTCTTGGAGATATGCTGTTGTCGGTAGATCTGATAACAGAGGAACAATTGAATGAGGCTTTGGCCAAACAGAAGGAGTCCAAGGACAGACTGGGTAAGGTGCTGGTCGATAACGGGTACATTACAGAGTCACAGCTGATCGAAACTCTCAGAATGCAGCTTGGTATCGATTTCATCGACCTGACCAAGGTGGATATCCCGCCGGAAATGTCATCCTATGTGCCTAAGCACATAGCCAGAAAAGACAACATCGTTCCGGTGAAACTTGTGAAGGATACTTTATTCATGGCTATGGCAGATCCAATGAACTTCATGGCTATAGAAGAGGCCAGGAAAACCTCCAAGAAGAGGATAGTTCCGATGATCGCTTCTTCCACAGCTGTAGATCACGCCATCAATACGTTATATGGAAACGAGGGCGCGGCAGAGGCTATGGCTCAGATGAGAGCTGAGGCCGGCATCAGACAGGATGAGGCTGAGGAAATCAACGAGGGCAACGCCAATGCGCCGACTATCAGACTGGTGAACTCCATTGTAGAGAGAGCATATACCGAGAAAGCCAGCGATATACACTTCGAACCTTCCAGTGGAGACATGAACGTCAGAATGAGAATAGACGGAAGACTCCACAACATTCTGAAGATCCCGGGAGACCTGAAGGATCCTGTTATCTCAAGGCTGAAGGTCATGGGACACCTGGATATCGTCGAGAGACGTATACCCCAGGATGGCAGAGCTGAAATGAAACTTAAGAGCAAGGACATCGATATGAGAATGTCGACCCTGCCGACAATATACGGCGAGAAGGTAGTAATAAGACTTCTGGCCAGAGATGAGAACATGCTGGATCGCAGAGGCATCGGCATTATGGATGCGGATTCAGACAAACTCGATAAGATGATGGCTAATACCAGCGGCGTTATACTCATAGTAGGACCTACTGGAAGCGGTAAATCATCGACTATGTACACTCTTATCAAAGAGTTGCTCAATGAGTCCACCAATCTCATAACCCTGGAGGATCCTGTAGAGTACAATATCGACGGGGCCACACAGGTGCAGATCAACGAGAAGACAGGGCTCACCTTCGCCAGCGGACTGAGGGCCATCCTGAGGCAGGACCCTGACATAATCTGCGTAGGCGAGATCAGAGATGGAGAAACGGCAGAAATCGCCATGAGGGCCGCAATGACAGGACATCTGGTAATATCTACCATACATACAGAAGACGCAGTATCGGCTATAGACAGACTTCATGACATGGGAGTCGAGCCGTACCTGATTGCAGGCGGCCTGCGGGGCATAATATCACAAAGGTTAGTTCGCGTCATCTGCAAAAACTGCAAAGAGGAATACGAGCCTGACAAAGAGAAACTTAAGATGGCCGGCATCGACGATGTGCCGGGGAGGAAATATTATCACGGCAGCGGTTGTGACATGTGCTTCCACTCAGGCTACAGAGGCAGAACAGGAGTCTTCGAATTCCTGCCTGTAAATGACAAACTGAGGAAATGCATCAACGATGGAGCCAACAAACAGGAGATCAAGCAGATCATCGGCGAATCAGGATTCGTGACCATGCAGCAGAATGCCGAGGCACTGGTATCAGAGGGCGTTACAACGGTAGAAGAGGTCTGCAGGACATTGGGCATGGTCGAATAGGAGATAGATATGAAGGTAGAAGAACTCGTCAGAAAAGCAGCTTCTATGGGAGCTTCAGATATTCACCTGATCAAGGGCATACCTGCCATGTGCAGGATAGACGGCCAGCTTACAGAACTTGAGCCGGTGGCTCTGTCAGATGATAACTGTAAGGCTATAGCCAAGGAACTGGCAGGGAAGTACTATTATCAGATAGAGGAGATCGGCCAGTTGGATCTGGCAGCTACTATAGCAGACGAGCGTGTGAGGATAAACCTTTTCCGCCAGCAGAACAGCATATCGGCGGCATTGAGAATACTCAGCAACAAGATACCTAAGTTGTCTGATCTTGGACTTCCGCCGGTAGTGGATGAATTTCCTACCTGGCAGAAGGGCATAGTCCTGGTGACGGGAGAGACCGGAAGCGGTAAATCCACCACACTGGCGGCTATACTGGATGAGATCAATCACACCAGAGGCGAGCATATAATCACTTTGGAGGATCCTATAGAGTATATCTACACTCCTGATAAGAGCATAATAAATCAGAGAGAAATAGGCAAGGATACAGAAAGCTACGCAGATGGTCTGAGGGCCATACTGAGAGAGGATCCGGATATCATCCTCATAGGTGAGATGAGAGATCTGGAGACTATAGAAACAGCTTTGACAGCAGCAGAGACAGGTCATCTGGTCTTCGCTACATTACATACTAATTCCGCGGCAGATTCCATAGACAGAATAGTGGGAGTCTTCCCGGAGGCAAAGCAGGGGCAGATAAGACTGCAACTGTCCACCACATTGAAGGCAGTACTTGCTCAGCAGCTTCTGGTGAGAGCATCAGGAAAGGGCAGAGCAGCAGCCTGCGAGGTCATGGTAGTCACATCGGCTATCAGAAACCTCATAAGAGAGGGCAAGACACCGCAGATGCAGTCATCTATACTGGCGTCGGCCAATGTAGGAAGTCTGACTATGGATAATTGCCTGATCAACATGAGCAAGAGAGGGATAGTCAGTCCGGAAGCGGCTTTCGAGGCGGCTATGGACAAGGATTATTTCAAAAAATATATCTCAATAAGATAAAACTACAGCAAGAGCGAAAGGAAAGGAAGTGAGGCAGGCTTGATAACATATCAATATAAGGCTGTGACCGCTGACGGTATCAATACCAGAGGCATAGTCCAGGCGACCGATGAGTTCGCTGCAGTAGCCAAGATCAAGGCTACCTGCCCCGTAGTCACCAAGCTTACCCCCGTCAAAGAAAAGACAGGTTTCCTGTCCATGGAGGTGGGAAGCAAGAAGGTCAACGCCAAGAACCTTTCGGTCATGTGTTCCCAGTTCGCCATCATTCTCAGATCCGGAGTCAATATCTCCCGATGTATGACAATGATAGCCGAACAGACAGAAGATAAGAAGCTGAAGAAAATGCTGGAGGGAGCTGCCGACGATGTGGCAGAAGGAAACGGCGTAGCAAACAGTTTCGAGAAGAACGCCAAGGGCCTGCCGGTTACTTTCCTGGAGACAGTGAGAGCCGGAGAAGAATCAGGAACCCTGGAAAATTCATTCAGCCAGATGGAGAAGTACTATGAGAAATCATATAAAACTTCTCAGAAAATAAAGAGGGCCATGACATACCCGGCCTTCGTCCTGGCAATAGCCGTCATCGTGCTCATAGTGGTAATGGTCAAGGTCATACCGACCATAGCGGTTACCTTCAGCGATCTGGGAGGGCAGATGCCTGTAATGACCAGAATGATGATAGCCATGTCAGATTTCTTCGCCAGTTACTGGATATTGATCATAGCAGTTATTCTGGCCCTGGTGGTAGGGCTGAAGATCTACTTCAATACAGAGAAGGGCAGAACCTTCTGGGCGGGAGTCCAGTTGAAGATGCCTGTACTGGGTAAGATTAATGTCCTTAACGGAGCCAGCCAGTTCGCCAATACCATGGCGGTGCTTCTGGCCTCGGGACTGACAGTCAACAAGGCTGTGGAAGTCACGGCAAAGGTCATGGACAATTATGTTCTGGGCATGGAAATATCATCTATGTCGGGGAAAATCGAAGAAGGAAGGCCACTGGGTGAGTGTGTCAAGACCAGCGACCATCTTCCGAAGACCCTGAAGGAGATGTGTGCCATAGGCGAGGAAACAGGAGAACTTGACGAGACTCTGGACAACATCGGCGACTACTTCGACAATGAAGCAGAACACGCCACGGCCCAGGCAATAGCCAAGATGGAACCGACCATATTGGTGGTAATGGCCATATTCGCGGGATTCATAGTGATCTCCATATATCTGCCGATATTCACCATGTATAATCTCATGTAAGTGAGTATGAAATTATCTCTATACTTTATGATTGCATGCCAAACCGACTACAACCCGATCGGAAGGCTGTAATATAACAGTATGTAAATTGATTTAAACGATTAAAAATAGGAGGAAAGAATATGTATAACATGATTCAAGAAAACAGACAGAATGGTAAGAAGGGTTTCACCCTTGCAGAACTTTTGGTAGTAGTTGCTATTATAGCAGTGCTGGTAGCGATTTCCATCCCTATCTTCACTTCTCAGCTTACAAAAGCTAAGGAATCTACTGATTTAGCCAATGAAAGAGCTGCAAAGGGCGCAGCAGTTACTATGTACCTGAGCGCAGAGGATACCAACGGAGCAGTATATTACTACAATGCAGATAAAGGCGTTGTCACAGAGACAAATTCCGGAATCACAGGATATGGTAAATACAAAGACGGTACTGTCGATCATGAAGGCAAGATAGTAGAAGTTACTATCACTCAGACCGCGGGTAAGGATGACAGTTCAACTGCTACAACTTGGGTTGCACCAGGCAAATAACCCTAATTACCTAATTCACAGTTTTGACATTTTTCCTAAGGGGCCGTCGGGTTGCGGCCCCTAAAACCATAATATAAGATAAGTTATCTTGACATTTTACAATGGGCCTACAGGAGGGCTTGTTGGAAAGTATCAAGGAATGAGATATGAGAAGTTTGAGTGACAAGAGAGGATTTTCAGTACTGGAAGTGTTCTGCATCACGGTCATCTGCATTCTGCTGGGATTCATAGTCTATATGGGAGTCAGTACGCTGGACAATTATCTGGACAACGGCAATGACGCCATGATGGCTAATACCGCTGAATCTGTGGCCAGAGTAGACCTTGCTTCCAGTGATTGCGTCATCAGCGACTGCGACGGCAGGAAGGATGAATGCTATCATAAAGACAGTTCAGGCTGGACCGTCGGATATTACGACAGAGTCACTCATGACATAGTATCGAACAAGATGAAAGGATACAACGAATACGGCCTTCTTAGAATAGGCAGCACCTATTACAGAGGCAACAAGAACAGTATGATAATCAAGGTCGAGGGAAAGAATATGACCATTAGACTCAGTTGGGTACAGGGAGCGAATTAGTGCTAGGACAGAGCTTGTTTTTAACAATATACATATTGACCATCGCATTTATTCTGGGAGCCATATTCGGCAGCTTCATAAACTGCATGGCCTGGAGGATCGCTAACGGAGAAAGCGTAACCAAGGGACGCAGCCACTGCGCAGTATGCGGACATCCACTGGGAGCCTTAGATCTGGTGCCCATATTCAGTTACATTTTCCTTCAGGGCAAATGCAGATACTGCGGCAAGAAGATCTCGCCCAGATACATGATAATAGAACTGGTCATGGCAGTAGCCTTCGTGGCTGTAGTCGTCAGGTTCGATGTGACCTTCGAGGCCATGAGATATCTGGTGCTCATCTGTATACTCATGGGATTATCCCTTGTAGACCTGGACAAATATATCATCCCGGACAGATTCATCATCGCCGGCATAGTCTGGTGGGCGGTGACTTTGCCCCTCATGGAAGAACCCTGGCAGATGCAGTTGAAGCTGGGCCTCATAGGAGCCTTCGCCATTGCAGGCGGAATGCTTGTGCTGAGCCTTTTGTTCGACAAAGTGATGCACAAAGAAAGCCTCGGCGGCGGCGATATCAAGCTCTTTTTCATGACAGGCCTTTACATAGGGCCGTGGATCGGACTTTTCAACCTGATCCTGGCATGCATTGCAGGCATAGTATTCGTGATCGTGCTTAAACAAAAGAAAATTCCTTTCGGACCGGCAATATCTCTGGCAACATTTTTCAGCATATTGTTCGGCTGCGAAGTTGTAAACTGGTATTTTACTTTATTGTAGTGAGAGGACAGAAGAATGGCTAAGAAAAAACTCATCGGATTCGAAATAGGCAGCTACAAGATGAAGATGGCTCTTTGCGAAAACGGCGTAGTCGAGGATTATGTCAACGTGAAGGTGCCGGACAATCTTGTGAAAGATGACGAGATCGTATCATGGGAAGCCATGGCGGATTTTATTAAGGAAACTCTGGAGGAGCATAAGATGGCGGCAAAGGAAGCGGCTATAGCGCTTCCTGACAAGCTTACATACATAGCACGTATGACTATGCCCCTTATGACCATAGATCAGCTTAAGGTGAACCTGCCTTTTGAATTTCACGATTATATAACAGAAGACATCGATAAATACTACTACGATTATTCTGTAATAAGCATCGATCATGAGGCGGTCAACGGTAAAGGCGAGATGGATCTTATGGGCGTAGCTGTCCAGAAGGAAACTATAGATAAGTATAAGACCATGTTCAGGAGAGCAGGATTGAGACTTACTCTGGCGGCTCCGGAAGCGTCGGCTTACAGGAATATAATCAAGGATTATGAAGAAGTCCATAATATTACGGAGAAGAAGGACTACGCTATTCTGGACCTGGGCCATCGGACTATCAAACTGTATTTTTTCACTAAGGGAGAGTTCGAGGTCACCAGATATATGGAACCGGGCTGCAGTTCTCTTATAACTGCGGCGGCAGATAAGGATGCTGTGGATGAACACATAGCTCAGATCAATGCGGAGAATAATAAGGACGGCGTACTGAGCAGCGATCCTCTGAACGATATATATGGCCAGATAGGCGTGGAAATAATGCGTGTAATGAACTTCTACGGATTCAACCATCCGGATAATGATCTGGATAAGATATATTATTGCGGAGGAGGAGCAAATATCAGGCCTCTCATAGATTCCATATCAGAGGCGGCAGGATATCAGATGGTCAGCATAGGAGAGCTCATAACTGATGATACAGCTTTGAAGAATGAGATAGTGCAGGGGCCGCAGGCTCTGGGAATAGTTTGGGAATAGGAGGAGCTTATGGATCTTAAAAGTCTTGGAAGCAAACAGATAGGCAAGAAGGAAAAGTATCCGGAAAAGACCTCCATCAACCTGGTCGTCAGAGAGAAGGATCACAATGATCCTAAATTCCAGATAGCGATTTTCGTCGTGTTCCTGATCATACTTGCAGTGTTTGTAAAATTCATGGTAATAGATCTGATTTCAGATTCTGTCAAGGCTCAGAACAATTATGAGACTATGCAGTCTCAGATAAGCACTTTACAGGAAAATAACAAGGACTATGCCAAAATCAGAAAAGAATACAGCAAATATGGAAACGGATATCTTAACGATGACGAGAAAATAGAAGCAGACAGAGCCACTGTCATGAGCGTTATCAACGATAATGTTTCAGATAAGGCAAATGTTACTGCCATAGATATTTCCGGTAATGTTGCCAAGGTAACAGTTGACGACGTCAGTCTTAAGACTGTATCAGGCATAGTATCAGATCTGGAAGACAGCAGTTCCGTATCCTACGTGAATGTGTCCACGGCAGGTTCGACTGATAACACGGTTTCAGCCACACTGTCCGTGAATTTCAAAGAAGCGGGAGGTGACCAGTAATGATGAGCAGAGAATTTACTAAGAGAGAAAAGATATTGCTCCTTGTTATGTGTGTTCTTCTCGTAGGAATATTATACTTTGAATTCGTATATAAGCCTGTAAAGGCTAATATCAAGAAATATGACACAGCCAAGCTGGAGACTACATTGCAGACAGAGCAGACCAAGTCCATGAGCATCAAGAAAATGGAATCGGAAATGGCCACTAATAAAGCCGGCAACGTAGGCGTGGTCTACGCATATAACAATGTGAAAAGAGAACTTAAGGCACTTAACAGTATATTCTCGGGAACCAGCAGTTTCAATCTGGAATTTGCTGATCCTGTCAAGGATGGAGACGCCGTAAGAAGGAACGTAACCATTACATTTACTACAGGCAGTTACAGCTCGGCCAAGGCCATAGTCAAGGAGATACATAACTGCAAATACAGGTGCCTTATCAGGACTATCAGCCTGACTTCCGCAGACAGCACAGTCAATGGAACCATGCAGGTAACATTCTTCGAGACTCTCTACGGAGCTAAGAATTCCGATGGCTTGCAGGAAGCGGATTCTGCTACTACAGGCACTACATCCACTACGACAACCAACTGATTGGAGTATAGGCAGGTACAGTACGGGTCAAGGGAAGAATAGAGAAAGATAATGTTTAGGGAAAGTAGTGTAAAATTCAATAACAAGAAGGGTTTTACTCTTGCGGAGCTGTTAGGCACTCTGGCCATTACGGTGATTTTACTCGCCATAGGCATGGTCGCCATACTTCACTATTCTAATGTCCTTAAACTGACGGAAATGGACAATAATTCCAAGGAAATATTTATCGCGGCCCAGAACCACCTGACCCAAGCTCAGGCATCAGGCGCTTTGAAATCCTATGATATTGCCAATAACGCTGACGGCAGGCTGGGCACGGCTATGACTAACGAACCGTCTGATTTCCAGGAAGCCACCGGCAAGACATGGCCGGAAAACGGTAAAGATGCTGATAACGCATATTATTACATAGTCTATAAACCGGGAGACACTTCTACCCGGAACGATACCATTCTCAAGGATATTCTGCCTTTCGGTTCAATTGACGAGAACCTGAGGACAGACGGATATTACATAATCGAGTATAACATCAGGACTGCCACAGTCTATGGTGTGTTTTATAATGATTCTAAAACTCTCAGCGTAAACGACGAGGGTGCCGGATCGTATCTGAACAGCACGGCCGCAGGCAGTAAGGTCAGAGCCGACAGCGATAGCGGGCAATCTGCCAGGATGGGCTATAAAAGCGCCACCGGCGATGATTTTGTGCTGGGCTATTACGGCGGGGCCATGGTCAACGTTCTGGGAACAAAAATAACTGCGCCGACTATCCAGGTGAGCAACGGCAACAAGCTGCAGGTAAAGGTCACGGATCCTAACTATTTCAGGTCCGGCGGCGGCACCCAGCTGAAGACCTACATAAATCTGACGGTCACAGGCCTCCAGAGCGGAAGTACTAAAACTCTGACTCTGGATCTGACATCATCGGGGGATAAGGGCGCCAAGACCAATGATAATAAGATCTACTATGACAGCTGGTCTGTCAAATCCGACGATGGCAATACAGCCAAGGAATATACCATAAATCTGGACGACATCACTCGTGATGGCGGGCATTTCGCTGAAATGTTCACATCATTCATACCGGGGGAGGACATTACGGTCAAGGCCACATGCTCAAGCAACAATGTGCTTACTCAGGTCATAAGCAGCGATAGCATCAAGACCAACAGCCTTTTCGAATCAGTAACGCCAGACATGAATGGTCTGACTACTTACGCGGGAACTGCAACGGCTGATGTTACCTGCATAAGACACATAGAGAACCTGGACAAGAATGTATCGGGTCTGCCGATGGCTGAGAATACAGCTCCGGCAGTGACTACTTCTGATACGACTAAGAATAAGTATATAATCACGGCAGTCAATCAGAGTAAAAACATTGATTACAAGGACTTCACCAATAAGGTGGAAGATAGTTCCGGCGCCTTCAAGATATACAAGAGCGGTACCTCGAACAGCCTTGCGACCACCAGTTATTATGGCATATACAACTATAATCTGGAAACCTATACAGGAAACAAGAAGACCATCAGCAACATCGTGATCGATAATAAAACAGAGAGTGAATCACCGGCAGGAGACAGTAACGGAGCACTCTTCAGATTGGTGGCTGCAGATTTCACTGTTTCGGATATTACATTGAAAGATTTCGATGTTTATTCATATAAAAATGCTGCGGCTCTGATTGCTGAAGCAAATAAAGATGGCAATCATTTAGTTGTAAATATTACCGTTAAGAATGTTCTGGTGGACGGCGGAACATTTGAGGCTACTATGAATAAGGGCAATGCCGGAGGTCTTATGGGTTATTGCAAGTCTAACAATGGTGGTATAATAACTGTAACAGACTGCAGTACATCTCCTGATTCAGTAAAAACAGAAAATGGTGATGCAGGTGGTTTCATTGGAGAAATCGGAAGCACTGCAAATATTACCAATTGCTATTCTGCAGGCAGGACTAAGAATGGTGAATATTCTAAGGATGATTATAATGTTACAGGCGCTTCATCCGTAGTAAACAGCAATAACGATGTACCGGCAGCAGGAGGTTTCCTTGGAAAAATAGGTAATGCGAGCAAAGTCGATATAGAGAATTGCTATTCCACATGTTCCGTCAAGGGTTATCACACAGGCGGATTCATAGGGTATGATGGATATAATGGCGGTAACAAGGACTGCGTAAATTGTTATGCTACTGGTCTTGTCAGTGGTTCCACCGGCAAGACAGGAACCTTTGCTGGAACATCCCAGAAAACTGAATTCGATGATTGCTATTATCTCAAGGGCATAAACAGCGATTCACTTAGCTGGATAGCGAATAATAATAATGCCAAGGGTACAGTAAGCGGTGTTTCAGGCGATGATGTGAGCTCAGGTAACATTGGTTCCAAGACAACTGCTTCAGAATCATATCCGGAAGACGGGACACTGACTACAGATCCTTATCGTATGGTCAATAAGACAGGGGCAGTAAATACGGACAACTACGCTCACTATGGCGATTGGCCAGTAGCGGAAAAGAATATTATAGGGACTAACCTTATGGCCTACAGAGAAGGCAATAAGAACGATGGATATCAGTGGTATATTAAGGGTGCTACAGTCAAGAATGGCAAAGTTGTAGTAGATACAGTCTACGATTCACTTATCAAGACCCATAACCAGGGCGACTATATAAGCGACAGCGAGGATACGCCGGTCTATGGTATGCTGGCTAAGACTAATATAGTGCCGGATTCATATAATGGGCGTTATTACTTCCGTGCGGATACGGATAACCCAAATGGTATTAAAATAGGAAATGAAACATATTACTTCTTTATATGTACAAGTAATACTTGGGGCGATACAGGAAGGTGGTATCTTGATACAGAAAAGAAATATAGTGTTTCTTATAAATTCAATGTTAAGTTTGGAGCTGCAATCAGCGCCAACAACGATTTGGGAACAAAGAACTGTCCGTATCATGTAAGAACTGAAGCTCAATTGAATAACATAGAATATTACTCAAGTGGATATTACTCAAGTGGATATTACTACAAACAGTCCTGTGATATAGATCTAAGGAATAATGCTTATTCAGAATCGGTAGTATATGCTAATTTCAATGGCGTATATGATGCCACATATGAAGGAAACACCGGTTACAATATTACCAGGATGAACATCAGCGACAGCAATGGCGGTGGCAGTCTGGGATTATTCAGGTCAAATTATGGAACTATGAAGGGTGTCACCATCACTGATAGCAACATAAATGTAAGCAGTTATTCCGTAAGTGATGTTGGTATGATTGCTGGAACAAACACAGGTACCATGGAAAACTGCAGTACAGCAGATAAAGATAATAAATTGTATGTAGACATAAGCAGAACATATGATACAAGCGCATTATATACTGATACTACGGGAGGCAACTATGATACTATAATGATGAATATAGGTGGACTTGTTGGAAGGGTTAACGAAAATGGTGTGTTGACCAACTGTTCAGCAGGCGGAAGTGTTGTCTGCTACGGACGTAACGGATATGGAGACATCAATGTTGGTGGTATGGTAGGCTTGGTATCTCAATATAAGCAAAATGAACCGGATATAACCAAGTGTGCTTCAAATACAGATATAAAGACATACTATGAAACGACATACAATACTACAGCGCATATGAACGTAGGAGGATTTGCAGGATATCTGCTGGGATGCAACATCTACGACTCCAAGGCGGAAGGCACTATGGACTGCAGGTCTGCTGAGACTAATCTCGGAGGATTTATTGGAAAGGCAGCCACATACTTCAATTATGGATACGGAAATTCTTATTATCCGCTTATTACAGGGTCATTCAGCAAGATGGACATATTGTATATGGATATACAAAGCACCAGCAATATAGGTGGATTCATTGGAGAAGCAACGAGAACCATAGAAACAGATGACAAGTGGATATGTACTAACTGTTATGCTTCGACTTATTTTGACAGTACCAGCAGATCAGATGCAATTCCGGCGCTGTTTATAAAAGAAAACCACGGAAACACGAGATCCCATTATAATCATGCCGTCGAGAGGGATGCTGACGGAACAATTGTATCGAAGAATTGCTTTGACGGTCACCATGATATTGCTCAGAATAGTTCTTTGCAGAATTATGCATTGGCGGCACCTCTTTGGAACGATGATATTGTTTACATTAAGAGTGCTGACGAGTATAAACTGCCGACTACATTTACAGGATTCGACTTCGATAATATATGGGAGATCAAGGATGGCGCATCCTACCCAACACTACAGGATAATCCGGAATAGAGAGTATGTTTAAAGAGAAAACCAAAAACAGAAGAAAATCAGGGAACGCGGCGCTGATAGCCACTATAGGGATCAGCGCCGCCCTTATTATAGTTGCAGTGATCCTTATCTCCGGGGCTGTGACCAGAGCCAGCCGGGCAGATTCACTGGACAACTGCGCCAGAGAAATTTTTGTTACGGCTCAGAACCAGCTTACCCAGATAAGCGAATCCGGGGGGCTGTCGGAATATGACAGTAGCAACAGCCGGGGATACCTGGGGTCTGAAATCAGCAATGTCAGCGGTTCAGCCGCTTCATATTACTGTCTTTCCTATGTGCCGGGCGGCGCAGCAGACCTGAAAGACACCATACTGAAAGATATTCTGCCGGCAGGCTCTATTAAGAGCAGCCTGAGGACAGGTGGATACTATATAATCGAATATGATTTCGCCAAGGCTAAAGTTAAGAGTGTTTTCTACACTGACAGTAAAGAGGGCCTCAACGAGATGACTCTGGGAAGCGAGGTCAGAGGAAACAGCAGCAGCGCACAGAAAGAGCGTAGAAAGTATGTTACCAACAGCGGCGGCGATGCCCACGTTATCGGATACTGCAACGGCAGCGGTATAAGTAAGGTAAACACTACTCTGGAAAAGCCTCGTCTTCTGGTAAACAACGGAAACAAGCTGACTGTGACAGTCACGGACCCGAATTATTTCAGGAAAACCAAGAAGGGCGTGCAGTTTGACACTCATATAGCTCTGAAAGTAGTTGGCGCAGACAGCGGCAAGGTGGCTACATTGGACCTGACTTTGAACGATGACGGCACAGAGGCCGCAGACAGGGATGAAAACTTCTGGACAGTGAAGACCATTGGCACAGGCAAAGACAAAACTCTGCAATATACCATAACCCTGGACGACATCACCAGCCAGGGCTGTCATTTTGCTGACCTTTGCGGAAACCTGATCCCAGGGGAAGACATAGACGTTTACGCGACCTGCGGCACATCGGCTGCTTTTGGTATCAGTGTCACCAGTAATGTAGGCGTCAGCAATAGCCTTTTCGCCGGTGTTTCGACAGGCCAGGAAACCAATGACTACGGCGCTACGGCGGAGATCGCCAATATCAGACATCTGGAGAATCTGGACAACAGTGTTTCCAATCTTCCGAGGCGAACCGGAGATTCCGGCGCCAGGTATGCCATCAGTTCCGTATATCAGACTGAAGATATAAGCTGGGACAATTTTATCGGCGGCGATAATGTGAATATTTACGGATATGAGAAGGACAAGGACGGCAAGAACATAGTTCTGGCTTCTAACAGTTATTACGGAATCAGCAATGACGCCATCACGGCTTTCGATGGCAAGGATCATAAGATCAGCGACCTGGTAATCATGAACAACGGCCTCCGCACTTACATCAAGGACGAAGCCGCCGGTAATGCCGGGCTTTTCCGCAGGATATCATCGTCGACCAAGGTCAGCAATCTGACTCTGGAGGATTTTCACGTGACTGCGCCGGAAAATGCCGGAGCTCTGGCTGGGGATGTTGCCACGGCTAACGGCAACGGGTACTCTGCAGGCGATGTGGAGATTTTCAATGTTCTCGTCAAAGGCGGAACTGTAAATACTTCTACGACTAAAGGCGGCAATGCCGGCGGCCTCATTGGCAATTGCAATATGCCCGGCACAAAGGTAAGCGTGGATTTCTGCGGCGCTTCGGCGATCGTCAGGGCGGCGTCAGGCAATGCAGGCGGTCTGATCGGAGCTATAGACTCTCAGGCTACTGTGGATAGCTCCTATGCCGGCGGTCACACGAAGTCCGGGAAATATTCATCTGTAAATATGAATGTAACTGCTGATGAGGGCGATTTACTGACTGAAGATACTAAATCAAATGCAGGCGGGCTGATTGGTAAGAT
This sequence comes from Aminicella lysinilytica, assembly GCF_004362975.1. Classification (GTDB taxonomy): domain Bacteria; phylum Bacillota; class Clostridia; order Peptostreptococcales; family Anaerovoracaceae; genus Aminicella; species Aminicella lysinilytica. The sequence continues at coordinate 15,960 of NZ_SNXO01000008.1, forward strand.
AAAGGCTTTCGATGATCAGGTGACTGTATCTAACAGTGATTCTACATGCTCAGCTAAGGCCGTTAATGCAGGGGGACTTATAGGAAGTGATGTGGGCAGTAACGGTGGCCACAGTTATTCCGGCTGCTATTCAACAGGCCTTGTAAGGGGCGCACATAAGGGAACATTTGGTGGCATGGCAAAGAACATATCCCTTAGCAATGTTTATTATCTCTCCGGCATCAGCGGGAAGACGAAGGCTATAGGTAGTTCAGCAAAAATCACGGGAAAAGCTGAGAAGGCCGGTTACTACGACAGTAGCAGGATCGCCCGCGACAATTCCACAATAACTCATGAGACAGGAACCTTCGACAAGACCATAAATGGAGAAAAGTATCCTTTTGTTATGGTTAATAACGCCGGAGCCAGAAGCACCTCAGCCAACTACGCCCACTACGGCGACTGGCAGAAGCCGGATGGCCTGGGCGAAGAACTCAATGGCAAGGCCATGTTCACCTACAGAGAGGGATCCAGGGGCAATTACAGATGGAAGATATTGAAAGGCGTCCTGACCGGAAATAAACAGGTCAGCGTCAGTTCGGTTTACAATAATTTAGATACAGTAAACAGTAGCGGCAAGCCTGTTTATGGACTTCTCACAGAAAACAAGATTGAAACATCTTCGTTTTACAGGGCTCCGGAAAAGGTGACCATAAGCGGAAAGACTCTGTATTTCTATGAAGTCAGAGATGTCAGCGGCAGCAAGGATAAGATCACAGGCCCGACTATATCTCTAAAGAAGGGCAACTGGACTGGCACATTCCGCTTCAGCTTTAACCGTGCCTTCGCCGGAGCTATTGGCAAGGCCGGATCATGGCAACCGGGCACTGAGGACGATCCTTACGAAGTCCGGACAGCCAGTCAGTTTGAGAATGTCAATAAATATACGACATCAAGCTTCTGGCAGTCATGCAATATAAAGCTGACAAAGAAATACAATGGACCGGTAATCAGCGGCGATTTCGACGGTACATATACGGCGGCGAAAACCGATGGTGCAGGCGGATATACTATCAAAGGCCTTAGCGAAACAGTGAAGAATGAAGCCTCTGCCGGGCTTTTCGAGAGCGTAAGCGGCAAAGGGACAATAGTCGGACTCAAGCTGGAAGGCAGGGTCAGCTTAGTCTTGAACCAAACTGTTGGCAAGGCGTCCAGCAAAGTGAATATAGGAGGTCTGGCAGGAAGCAACAAAGGTTGCATCAGAGATTCTTCGACTGACATTTCCATTAATGTAAACTACAGATCCACATCTAACGTAATCAACGCAGGCGGACTCATCGGATCATCTGAGAACTTTGGATATCTGGACAGCTGTAAGTCAGAAGGTAAACTGACATGCAAAGGTAAGGGCATGAATCATATGCGCATAGGCGGACTCTCCGGCGCCTGCGATTCTGCCGCATTCCAGCAGGACGCCAGCGTTATCAACAACTGCACAGCTGAAGCAGACGTGACTGCAGACTGCAGCAACGGCGGCGTCAACAGCAATAATACCCTTTGTATCATCGGCGGTCTGACAGGCTATCTGAAGGGCGGGCATGTTAGCGCCAGCGGAGCAGAGGCCAGCATAAGCAGCACATCAGCAAACAATTACATCGGCGGACTCATAGGCTACACGGGCAGTTACGAGAAGACTGTCGCCAGCAATGATACAAGAATCGAGAAATGCTACAGCAGGACATCCATAGACAGCAGTGCCCAGGGAGGCTGGACCAGCGGATTCATAGCCCACAGCGTATATAGCGATAAGAGAGCATTGACCATAAACGATTCCTACGCGGTCACAGATTTCAACAGTAAGACAAAGGGTACGGCCATATTGTTCCTGGGAGGAAACAACAAACGAAACACCATAGATAATTGCTATGCAATAGAACTGGACAGTCATGGGGACATCGTCACAAGCCAGCGGACATTTACGGCAGGCGCTGTTCTCAAGAGTGATTCCTACTGCTATACCTGCGCCAACAAGACATTGGTACAGGAAGGAGTCAGATCACTGAAGGCAGCGGATTTCGCCGATATCACCAGCTTCAGCAACTGGGATACGGGGACCTGGCAGGTAGCAAACCAAAAATATCCTACGCTGAGCATCGAAACAGCAAATAAGTAAAATAATATAATTAATTTTATTATAGATGTCACAAAACGCTCCTGAATCACCTTTACTATTATATAGGATAGCACAAAAGGGTATTTTACAAGGGGAGTGATTCATTTTAAAAAATTATAAGCCATGAGAAATTCAAGTAGAATCAATTATTTATTTTGACAATGCATAGCCCAAAGATGGGATAGCATTACTTATTTACAGGAAGGAGAGCGTGATGTCTATAATATATAGATGTTTCGCGACGAAAAAAATGAGAAAAATCATTTCATTGGTTATATGCTTTGCACTATGTAACATAATGACAAGTATTGCATTTGCAAACTGTGGGGACAATTTAGCGCATGAAGATAACACTTTGGCTAACAAAATATGCGACTTATCAAATACAGAACTTAATGGCTTTAAGTTTGATAATGTACAGTCAGACTTATGTGAGTTGGATGTGGTTGGAATAAGTAGTAGTAACCTAATGCAAATAGACGTTAACAATAATGCCTATAAGTATAAATACCAGATTGGTGATGATGGAGTTATAACATATGCAAATGTTGTAAACAACGGAGATGGTAGCATTGACTATTACTTTAAAGAGGGAGCCGTTGAGGATATTGTTACAATTGATGGTGATAATAATTTGTTTATAAATGGTAAAGAAGTACATTATAATTATGAAATGGGATCAAATCCTGATGTTATATTCAAAGCAGCTGGAAATGTACATTATCATGACTCGACAAGCCCTAGTTATGGCCAGCCTTCGGATTATACACAGGGGCCTACTATAATAAATTATAGTGATATTGAATTAGAGCAAAATATTGCAAAGTATACAAAGGCAGCGCTTTCTGCGGTTATAGTTTGGGCAGTTCCAGCATGTAAATTAATTGCCTCTGTACTGGCAGGGTACATAATAGAAAAAGCAACTACAGATGAAAAAAAGGCCAAGTCTTTGTCAGTAAAAACAGAAATTAATTATCATAAAAAGTCTAAAGCCGGTTGGCTAAACGGGGATTATTGCAGACAACTGAAAGCTAAATGGTACTATGAGAAAGGTTATAAAAAATATGCCACGAAAGGTACGGTGTATAAATGCGGATATGTGATTAACTAAATTGAATCTTAATTAACTAACGAAGCAGATTTGGATCATATTTAACGTTTTGCGTTTCCAAAGTGTATATCACACGGATAAGCTTTTTAGCAACGTGTGACAATGCAACTCTGTGAGGTTTTCCTTCACTACGTTTCTTGTTATAGTATGCAGCAAACACGGGATTGAACCTGATCAGCGGAATGCAAACATTCATAAGTGTAAATCGCAAATGTGAGGAACCTCGCTTAACCATTTTCCCGGTATGTTCGGAGATCCCGGATTGATAATACACTGGTTCCATTCCTGCAAAAGAAAGCATCTGAGCAGGGGATTTGAACCGAGAAATATCACCGAACTCCGAAACAATAACGGCAGCTGATAACGGCCCCACACCATAAATAGACAGAGTGGGTTTATCGAGGGCTGTAATCAAATCAATGATTTGAGATTCAAGTTCATCAACTTTGGCGGCGATTGTCTTATGCAAATCAAGCAGCACAGACAGTTCTGAATCCAAAATCTCGTTTGTTTCACCAACGGTATTCGTTGCAAGATCCTTGAGGTTAAAGAATTTTGCCAATGTGAAGCGATTACGCTAGATTTTGCGAGCAGTCACAGAGAATTTATTGCCAAAGAATGGCTTAAATTCAGGAAAAACGTGATCAAGTACATTGGTGATCTTGACAAGATAGAAGCTACGTTGACGAACCAAAGCATCACGCAAGCGAGTTAGTGACTTTAAAGAGTAAAGGACAGAAAGAAGTTTGGAGAAACCGTCAGCATCGTTTTTAACGACAAGGTCGTTAGCAATCACTTCACCATCAGAATTGATGATGTAACAATCGTGCTTGTACTTGGAAATATCAATTCCTACATAGTACATAAAAACCTCCTTAGGTTATGGGTTATAACGAAGCACTGCATGTTTGCCACAGGATCTTCCGCTGTGTAGACTCGTAAATAAAAACATCAAAGTGTTAACTAACTCATTACCAGTAAAACGAAAAGACTGTGGTCTGTGTCTCCTTGTAATAGTCAAAGCTATAGAATTATAGATACAAATCCACAGTGCAAATATATTATATCGTCGGAATATGTCCGACGCTACAAACAAAAAATGAGAAAGGAGAAGTATGACGATTATCAACTGATATTTGATAATTAGATTATACGAGAAAGTATGAAGATAAATAAACCAAAAAGAAAGTATGCCTGGGGATTACTTATTTTAGCAATCATGGGACTCATAGCTAGCGTTCAGATAAATAATGAGGATAATGTTACTGTATTTATTCGAATAATTTTTGCTGGAATGATAGGCATAGCTGTCTGCGATATCAAAGAGTAGATTTGTGCAATACTTGAAAGTAAGTGAGTATCAAGTGGTAATTGTGCTGTCCTTTGAGATTTTTAGCACTCTTATAGCGAGAGTGCTAAAAATCTCTTTACTTTTTGTATTCACAGGTATATATTATTACTTAGAGATTGATAATATAACCGAAGGGGAGTGAAAATAATGAATATAGAAAGATATACACAGAATGCGCAGAATGCGGTCATGGACTGTCAGAACATAGCCATTTCAGAAGGGCATCAGGAACTGGACGGCGAGCACCTGCACCTGGCGTTACTTATGCAGAAGGACGGGCTTATACCTAAGCTCGTAAAGAATATGGGCGGAGATCCGTCACTTATGATAGCAGATCTGGAGGCAGTAATGGAGAAACTTCCTAAGGTTTCCGGAAATGCTGCCAATGTTTATGCTACAAGAAGGCTGAATCAGCTGTTCCTTAACGCTGAGAAGGAAGCCGACAATTTCAAGGATGAATATGTCAGCGTCGAGCACATGTACCTGGCTCTTCTGAACGAGAAGGGTACGCCGTCGACTAAGATATTTGCTAAATACGGCATAACCAAGGAAAAATTCCTGGAGGCTTTGTCCAAGGTCAGAGGTAATCAGAGGGTCACAAGTCAGAACCCTGAGGAGAATTACGACGCCCTGGAAAAGTACGGCCGCGACCTGGTAGATATGGCTCGTGAAGGCAAGCTTGACCCTGTCATAGGCAGAGATGCCGAGATAAGGCACACCATAGAGATCCTGTCACGTAGAACAAAAAATAACCCGGTTCTCATAGGCGAGCCCGGCGTTGGCAAGACTGCCGTCGTTGAAGGCCTGGCCCAGAGGATACTAAAGGGTGATGTTCCGGAAGGACTTAAGGATAAGACCATCTTCGCACTGGATATGGGCAGTCTGATCGCAGGTGCCAAGTTCAGAGGCGAGTTCGAGGAAAGACTGAAAGCCGTAATCAATGAAGTGGAGAAATCCGAGGGCAGGATAATACTGTTCATCGATGAGATACACAACATAGTTGGAGCCGGAAAAACTGAGGGCTCTATGGATGCAGGAAATATCCTGAAACCTAAATTGGCCAGAGGAGAACTCCATTGCATAGGAGCTACGACTTTGGACGAGTACAGAAAATACATAGAGAAAGATGCAGCTCTGGAACGTAGATTCCAAAAGGTATTCGTAGACCAACCGACGGTGGAGGACACTATTTCCATACTCCGTGGCCTCAAGGAACGCTTTGAGATCCACCACGGCGTAAGGATAACCGATAACGCTCTGATTGCCTGCGCCAAACTGTCAGACAGATACATCTCAGACAGATTTTTGCCCGACAAGGCCATAGACCTTATGGATGAAGCGGCAGCCAGGATCAGAACAGAAATCGACAGCATGCCATCGGAACTGGATGAAATATCCAGAAAGATCATGCAGCTGGAAATAGAGAAGCAGGCCCTTTCCAAGGAGACAGACAAGGGCTCCAGGTCCAGACTGGAAACTCTGGAGAAGGAACTTGCCCAGCTGAAGGATGAGAATGCATCTATGCGCGCTCAGTGGGAAAGTGAGAAGGCCGCCATATCTCAGGTCAAGGACACCAAGCAGCAGATTGAAGATGTGAAGCAGCAGATGGAAGAGGCCGAGAGAAATTACGACCTGGAAAAGCTGGCTGAGTTGAAATACGGGCAATTGCCTGATCTGGAGAAGAAACTGGAGGAAGAAAAGGCCAAGGCTGATACTGCCGAGGAAAACCATATCCTTAAGGAGGAAGTCGGCGAGGAAGAAATAGCCGATGTAGTATCCACATGGACAGGAATACCTGTAGCCAAGCTGGTAGAAACTGAACGGGAGAAGCTTCTGAAACTGCCGGAGATCCTTCATAAGAGGGTCATCGGTCAGGATGAGGGCGTTCAATCGGTGGCAGAGGCCATACTCCGCGCCAGAGCCGGACTGAAGGATGAAAACAGACCGATAGGTTCATTCATATTCCTGGGTCCTACAGGCGTAGGTAAGACAGAGTTGGCAAAGGCCCTGTCAGAGGCTCTCTTCGACACAGAGAAAAACATGATAAGAATAGATATGTCCGAATACATGGAGAAGCACTCAGTCTCAAGACTGGTAGGCGCGCCTCCGGGATATGTGGGCTACGATGAAGGCGGACAGCTGACCGAAGCCGTAAGACGCAGGCCTTACAGTGTCGTTTTGTTCGACGAGATCGAGAAGGCTCACCCGGACGTTTTCAACATACTGTTGCAGTTGCTGGACGACGGACGCCTGACGGACAATCAGGGCAGGACAGTAGACTTCAAGAACACTATTATAATCATGACTTCCAACATCGGAAGCGCGGATCTGATAGACAATCTGAAGGACGACGGGACCATCGACTCGGCAACCAAGGAAAAGGTAGAGGGCCAGCTGAAGAATCACTTCAGACCTGAGTTCCTCAACCGTATAGATGACATAGTTCTCTTCAGTCCGCTGACAGAGACTCAGATAGTGAAGATAATCGAGTTGTCAATGAAGGCGCTGGAATCGAGGCTGGCAGAGCGCGACATCAAGCTGGAACTTACCGATGGGGCTAAGAAGCAGATCGCAGACGAAGCCTATGACCCTAACTACGGAGCAAGGCCGGTCAAGAGATACCTTCAGAAGCACATAGAGACAGAGCTGGCTTCAATGATCATCCGCGGCGATGTAGTCGACGGTGCTACCGTTGAAATCAACTCGGGCGACAGAGGTCTGACATTTACGACAAAATAGGATAAATAAATGCATCAAAAAAGCGCATCAGTAACGAATTACTGGTGCGCTTGTTTTTTCAGCGGAATTTTCTTTTCCTTGAGTTTTCCATATGTCTTTTCATAGCCAGGGCGCCACCATCTACATCCTTTGCGATGAAAGCGTCATAAATGGCTCGGTGTTCAGAAAGCACGTCTCTCAGATAATTAGGTGCGTAGTAATTGGAAGGGTTGCTGTGCCGCAGGTACAGCTGATAAGCATTCAGTTCCTGCTTAAGCATCCTGTTATGGGTGGCATCGTATATGATCTTATGGAATGCCAGGTTGATGTTGAGCATCTTAGGAATATCGTTCTTCATAGTGTAGAATTCCATGAACTCAAATGTCTCGTTGAGGGCTTCCATTTCCTCGTCAGTGATGCGCTTGATGGCCCATCTTACGGCGATGACCTCGGCTTCAGCCCGGAGTATGTACATGTCAGAAATATCCTGTTCTGAAAGACCAACCACAAAAGCTCCGCGGTTCGGAACGGTCTTTATCAGGCCGTTCATTTCCAGCTGGCGAAGTGCCTCGCGTACCGGTGTGCGACTTACGCTGTATTCATTGCATATGCGCATTTCAGTCAGTTTATCTCCGTTTTCCAGTTTTCCTGTCAGGATATCTTCCTGTAGTTTGGAAAACAAATCACTGGAAAGGGGCTGATTAGTATCTTTAGCTTCCTCAAGATATTGATTGATCGACATGAGATTACCTCCGTTTATGTAAACAATTATACTTTCATTAAAGATACCTGTCAAGGAAGTAGATAACTTGATTTTTACCCCTTCGGAATATATAATGTACCCATGGATAAAAAGATTGTAAAGAAGATATTAGATGCTTTGGATAATGAATATCCTGAAGCAAAATGTGCGCTGGATCATGTAGATGTGTTCCAGCTGATCGTAGCCGTAGCACTGTCTGCTCAGACGACTGATGTCAGCGTGAACAAAGTAACGCCTGCGTTGTTTGCGGCTTACCCGGATGCTGCTGCCCTGGCGGCGGCTGACACAGCGGATGTGGCTGAGTTGATCCGGACTATAGGCATGTATAGGACAAAGTCTAAGAATATCGTGGCTATGGCGGCTCGCCTGCGCGATGATTTCGGCGGTCAGGTGCCTAATGATTATGACAGTCTGGTTTCGCTGCCGGGGGTAGGCAGGAAGACTGCCAATGTGGTGCTTTCTGTTGGTTTCGGTCAACAAAGGATAGCTGTAGATACTCATGTTTTCCGTGTTTCTAACCGTATCGGCCTGGTTCACGAGAAGGATGTGCTGAAGACGGAGCTCGCTCTTATGGATTGTATTCCTGAGTCGCGCTGGTCACGGACTCACCATTCGCTGATTTTCCACGGCCGCAATTGCTGTACAGCTCGCAAACCTAAGTGTGAGGAATGCTGCATACAGGAGTTTTGCGAGAAGAACCTGTAGGTCTATACCTGACCTAGCTACTTGTCCTCGTGCGCGAACAGCCCATTACGATTCATAAAACCAAGAATAGAGTACCATGCAAACTTGTTGAAGCGTGGAAGCCTCTTCAAGGCTTTAAAGGATGATTACTTGATAAGACCATACTAGTATGGTCTTATCATCGTATTCACCCTTTGCTTCAACTTCATACAGTGCATGGTACTTCGCTATTCTTGCTGTTTTACTTCATCGTGGTCTGTATCTGCTCCTGCGGAATCGTAGCGGGTCAGGTTAGCCTACATACTTGAAAGAATCTTAGGTTTTGGCTTGGATGTTTGATCAATAACGATGTTGAAATGGCATTTGCATGGCAGTAAAAGACTGTGAGGCCTGAACGATTCCGCAGTGACAGGTACAACCATAGTCGCGGACGAGTAACAAGAACAGACAAATGTGCGACGCTGTCTGAGTTGAAATAAAAAATAGAATCCCGTAGAGTAAATCTTACTTGTATGATTTACGAAGGGATTCTATTTTTAAAGGCTCCGAAGGAGACTTTAGATATTTCAACGAGTTCGTCACACATTCTGTTCTTGACGAGTGAGACTATATGGTTCTCTGTTATGAGGACCAGTGAAGGCTTCACAGCTTTTACAAGTTCTTGCCGCAGCAGTTCTTATACTTCTTGCCACTTCCGCATGGGCATGGATCATTGCGGCCAGGTTTCTTAGGAGCGTGATAGACCTTAGACTTGTTATACTCCTTAACAATAGAAGCACGTTTTTCCTCATCCAGGACCTTCTCCCACTGAGGAAGCTCATAAAGATGAGCAGCATCAGCCTTATGCATGTTATAATACAATTTCTCGAAGTCAACAGATAGATCAATCTCCGAATCCTCATCTATGGATTCTACATCGATATCCTTCTTCAGGCTGGATGTGATGCCATCCAAAAAACCCTCGAATATTACAGGACGGCAACTGAACTTCTCAGCAAGCTCGCTGACCTTACCCTTCAGATGTGTTCTGTGGTGAGCCAGGATATAAGTGTAAATAGCTACTTCACCATCACTGTATTCCTTCCAGAAATCCTTGAAAGAATCATCAGTCTGATTATCCAGCAGGTTTTTCCAATCTTCATATAAACTCATTTCATTTCCTCCTAAGCCATAGCTTTCATGATCGATATTACATCACCGACGATGGCACTTCCAGTCGGAAGGGCGCCGGCGCCTTTTCCGTAGAACATTACTTCACCTACGGCGTTGCCCGTAACATATATAGCATTAAATTCGTTAGACACACCTGCAAGAGGGTGACTGTACGGGATCTCCATAGGTTTGATCTCATAAGACAGCTTGCCGGCTTCGTCAATAGAAGCATGAGCGATAAGCTTGATTTTGCAATCTTTTGCCTTTGCGGCAGCTATGTCATCCATAGTAACGCCGGTTATGCCGACTGTAGGAATATCCCTAGGCGCAACATATTTATCAAAGGCCAGAGCCATTAAGATCGACAGTTTGTTTGCCACATCTATGCCTTCAACGTCTGCCGTGGGATCAGCCTCAGCGAAACCCTTTGCCTGAGCGTCTTTCAGGACAGCATCGTAAGCCAGGCCTTCATCACCCATCTTAGTCATGATATAATTGGTGGTACCGTTGAGTATCCCCATGACATCTGTGAATTCGTTGCCCGCCAGAGCCTCTGTGATAGCCGTCAGGGCAGGAATCCCACCGCCGACGCAGGCTTCGATGCGGATCTGAACACCGTGGGCCTTAGCCGCAGACGTGAGCTTCTCATAATTAGCCGCAACAGCAGCTTTGTTCGGGGTCACGACACTTTTGCCATGGTTCAGAGCCTTCAGCATGAATGATGACGATGGCTCTACGCCCCCCAGGGACTCGATGACGATATCCACATCATCTCCGGTCAGGATCGCGTCAACATCAGATGTGACGATGGCCGGATCGACGCCGTGAGCCTCGACCGCCTTCATATTTATCTCAAGAACGCGGGTGACGCAGTAATCAACGCCGGTACGTCTCGTAATGAGCTCCTTATTCATTTTCAAAATGTCGTATGTGCCTCCGCCTACAGTTCCCAGGCCGAGGATGCCGATATTTACTTTCTTCATTGTTCCTCCTTTGCGGCTATGCCGTAATAATCTAAAATTCATAATATCACAAAAGAAAAAATTTGTCTTTAACTTTTGCCAAAAAACTAGTATTATGTATAGGCAAGGGGGAATAACAATGGCATTACATATAGTATTCGTAGAACCGGAAATACCGCCTAACACAGGCAATATCGCCAGGACGTGCGCGGCAACAGATTCTGTGCTGCACCTGGTCCAGCCGCTGGGCTTCAACATAGACGACAAGTCCGTGAAACGGGCCGGCCTTGATTATTGGCCGTACGTGAAGCTGGAGGTCCACGACTGTCTAGAGGATTTCATGGAGGAATATGCGGGAAGGACCATGTATCTGGCTACTACAAAGGGAGGCCGGTGTTACGCAGATGTGGAGTTTCATGATGAAGACATGATTCTGTTCGGCCGCGAAACCAAAGGATTGCCGCGGGATTTCATCGAGGCGCACAAAGAAAAGGCTATAAGGATACCAATGAGTGAAAGCACCAGACTGAGGTCTTTCAATCTTTCTAATTCTGCCAATATAATATTATTCGAAGCTTTACGACAATTAGGCTTCCCAGGGTTGAAATAGTTACGCTGGATATGGTATAATATTTGCATAAGCGATACGGTAGAATGTGAGGCTGATTTAAGTGAAACTTGGATATGAATTGACAATTGAGCAGACCCAGAAGCTGTCCATGACGCCAGAATTGATCCAGGCTATCAAGATACTGCAGCTCAGTAACATTGACCTGTCAGATTATGTTCAGAATGAATTATTGGAGAATCCGATATTGGAAGAAGATAAATCTGCAGGCGATGACGATAGCGAACCTGTGGCAGTAGAAGTCGATATCCGAGACAAGATAGTCGAGGATGATTATGATGATGGCAATTACAGACAGTGGGAGAATTCTCCTGATCATGAGGATTATTCCTTCGAGCAATATACTTCCGCAGAGTTGACTCTGCAGGATTTTTTGTCTGAGCAAATGCAGCTGTCCAGTCTGAAAGGGTTAGATAAGGAAATAGGCAACTACATAGTTGATGCTATTGACGACAACGGCTACCTTACCGTTACTAATGAAGAAATAATGAAGGAATTCAACGTGGATGATGACAGAGTTGAGAAGGTCATCGCCTATGTTCATACTATGGAACCCTGTGGAGTGGGCGCACGGAATCTGGCCGAGTGTCTGGAAATACAGCTGGCTACCCGCGGAATACTTACAGAGGAAATAGAATATATACTGGAAAACATGCTTCAGGATGTGGCCGATAATAAGATCGGTTTCATAGCCAAGACAGTAGGCCTGAGAAATGATCAGGTCCAGGCTATAATAGATCTTATCAGGACATTGGAACCTAAGCCGGGGAGGCAGTTTGCCAATGGCGGAGAATCTACCAAGTATGTGGTACCGGATGTGACTCTGGAGAAAATCAACGGCGAATACATTGTCAGCAGTAATGATTCCAGCATTCCTAAGCTTATGGTCAGTTCATACTACTCACAGCTTTCTCAGAAAGCCAAGAGTGATGAGGAACTGAATAAGTATCTGGTGAGCAGATTCAATTCTGCCACTTGGCTCATAAGGAGCATAGAACAGAGAAAACAGACAATATTCAATGTGGCCTCGGCCATAGTACATTATCAGATAGATTTCTTCGATAAAGGAGAAAAGTTTATTAAGACCCTTACGTTGAAGCAGATAGCTGATGAGTTGAGCATACACGAATCGACAGTCAGCCGCGCAATCAACGGTAAATATATCCAGAGTCCGAGGGGAGTTTTCGAGCTGAAGTATTTCTTCAGCAGCGGCGTTCCTTCCGGCGACGGAGAAGGTTTATCTTCCAACAGTGTCAAATCTATGATCAAGGATATCATAGACAGCGAGGATCGTAAGAAACCTTTCAGCGATCACGATATAGTTGAGATGCTGGGGGAGAAAGAAATAGTTATTTCCAGACGTACGGTGGCTAAGTACAGAGAGGGCATGGGCATACAGTCCTCCTCTAAGAGACGCCGATATTAAATGGTTTTTAATATCCGTCAAGGATGTTGAAATAAATAATTTAATCAATCAATAATCAATCACTACTAATTTTTAATTCGAGGAGGATACTGAGATGGCAATTAAAGTTGGTATAAGCGGATTCGGAAGAATTGGCAGAGTCGTAATAAGGGCAGCAATGGATATGCCCGAGATCGAAATAGCAGGTATCAATGTTCGTAATTCAGACATTGATTACATGGTTTACATGCTGAAGTATGACAGTACTTTCGGCAGATTTCCTAAGGAACTGGGCAGATATGAGGACGGACTTCTCATTGACGGCAAGAAAGTACCTGTTTACAGTGAAGGCGAAGCTAAGAACATTCCATGGGATCGTTGTGGAGCCGAGTACATTGTAGAGGCTACCGGCGCTTATACTACTACAGAAAAGGCAATGGATCATATTACTTACGGAGGAGCTAAGAAGGTCATAATATCAGCCCCGGCGAAAGATAAGACCACGCCTACTTTTGTTTACAGAGTAAACTCAGATAACTATACGCCTGACATGGATGTAGTATCTAACGCATCATGTACTACTAACTGTCTGGCACCACTTTGCAAGGTCGTAAACGATCACTTCGGCATCGACCAGGGACTTATGTCTACGATCCACTCGGCAACAGCCAAGCAGAAGGTAGTAGATGCCCGTTCCCTGAAAGACTGGAGAACAGGAAGATCCGTATTTGGAAATATCATTCCATCTACTACAGGCGCAGCTAAGGCAGTTGGTCTGGTTATCCCTGATCTGGCAGGCAGAATGACGGGCATATCATACAGAGTACCTACAGCAGATGTTTCTGTTATCGACCTGAACATAATGCTGAAGAAGTCAGCTTCCTATGAAGATATCTGCAGAGCCGTAAAGAACGCTGCCGATACTGACCTTCACGGTGTAATAGAATATGTTGATGATGAAGTAGTTTCAGGCGATTTCGTAGGAGATGCTCATACATCCATATTCGATGCAAGAGAAGGTATCGAGCTTAATGACAAGTTCTTCAAACTCATTGCTTATTATGACAACGAGTACGGTTATTCCAGCAAAACTCTGGAGATCATCAAACACATGTATGAAGTGGATCACAGATAGGAGAATAGAGGAATCGATTATGAAAAAAACTATCAGGGATATCGATGTCAAAGGAAAGAAAGTAATCGTCAGGTGTGATTTCAACGTACCTATGCAGGACGGCAAGATCTCCGACGATACCAGAATAAAGGCGGCTTTGCCTACCATCAATTATCTGATGGAGCACGGCGCCAAAGTGATTCTCATGTCACATATGGGCAGGCCTAAGGGCGAGCCCAAGATGGAGTTCACATTGAAACCTGTTGCTGACAGGCTCTCTGAATACCTGAATAAGGATGTGTTGTTCATAAGCAGTCCTACAGTAGTAGACGACCGGGTAAGGAAGGCTGCAGCCGACCTTGAACCGGGCCAGGTAATGCTTCTGGAAAACGTGCGCTTCAGGAAGGAAGAGACGGATAACGGAGCAGACTTCGCCAGGGAACTTGCGTCACTGGCAGAGATATTCGTTCAGGAGGCTTTTGGCACGGCTCACAGAGCCCATGCTTCAACGGCCGGCATAGCGGATTATCTTCCGGCAGTATCGGGCTTCCTTATAGAAAAGGAAGTGAAATTCCTGGGCAGCGCTGTGGAAGATCCTAAGAAACCGTTCGTTGCAATTATGGGCGGAGCGAAGGTAGTAGATAAGATCCCGGTTATCAGGAATCTCATCGGCAAAGTCGACACGCTGATCATAGGCGGAGGCATGTCATTCACATTCTTTAAAGCGATGGGCCTGGAAATAGGCAAATCACTTTTGGATGAAGAAAACATCGGACTTGCCGGCGACCTTATGAAGGAAGCCGAGGCAGCCGGAGTGAAAATGCTCTTGCCTGTAGATGTAGTCTGCGGCAGGGAATTCGCCAACGATACAGAAATAGTAACTGTAGATAATGATAAGATTCCTGCGGATATGATGGGCATGGATATAGGTCCTAAGACAGTTGCAATGTATGCGGATGTTATCGCAAAGGCTGCGACAGTCGTATGGAACGGTCCTATGGGAGTCTTCGAAATGTCTAACTTTGCTGAAGGCACAAAGGCTATAGCAAAGGCTATGGCAGAGTGTAAAGGCATAACGATCATAGGCGGCGGAGATTCTGCAGCTGCAGTGGAACAGTTTGGATTTGCAGACAAAATGACACATATTTCAACAGGCGGCGGCGCTTCACTGGAATTCCTTGAAGGCAAGGTTTTGCCGGGAATCGCCGTAATAGAAGATAAATAGCAGGAGGTTTAGCTATGGCATTGAGAATACCCTTTATAGCAGGAAACTGGAAAATGTTTAAAACCAATAAAGAAGCGCTTGAATTCGCTGAAGAGTTCAAGAAACTGTATCAGGATACAGATGTGAAGACAGCGATCTGCGCGCCTTTCACACAACTTGAGACACTGAAGAAGGCTTTTGCCGGTACCTGCATAGGCGTCGGAGCTCAGAATATGCATTTTGAGGACGAAGGTGCTTTCACAGGGGAGATATCTCTGCCTATGCTGAAGGAAATAGGCGTGGATTACTGCATAATCGGTCATTCCGAGAGAAGGCAGTACTTCGCCGAAACAGATGAAACAGTAAATCTCAAACTCAAAAAGTTATTAAACGAAAGCGATATAGTCCCTATCCTCTGTGTAGGAGAAAACCTGGAGCAAAGGGAAGCCGGGAAAGAATCAGAAATAGTGGAAAATCAGATCAAGGCAGATCTGGATGGACTCTCAGCTGATAAGGTAGCAAGGATGGTCATTGCCTATGAACCGATATGGGCTATAGGCACGGGCAAGACAGCTTCCGCTGAGCAGGCAGGAGAAATGTGCGCCCTTATCAGAAGAGTATTAGAAAAACTTTATGACGAAGACGTTTGCGATCAGGTCACTATCCAGTATGGCGGCAGTGTCAAACCGGAAAACGCCACAGAAATCATGAATATGGGAGAAGTGGATGGCGCCCTCGTAGGCGGAGCAAGCCTTAAACCCGATAAGTTTATGGGCATCATCAACTTTTAGGAACTAAAATACTTGATTTTTAAAGTTTATTGTGATAAAGTTAGATAGTTATATTCAGAACTGTTTCAGTTCTAAGAGGAGGTTAGTTAATGTATACTGCAATGATGGTTGTCTTAGCGATCGTAAGTGCACTGATGATTCTTGTGATACTTATGCAGTCCAGTAACAGTGACGGTCTGTCCGGTTCTATCGCCGGCGGAGCAGAGCAGCTTTTCGGCAAGAAGAAGAGCCGCGGTTATGAAGCTATATTGAACAGAATTACCATAGTTCTGTCAGTAGTGTTTATAGTATTGTCACTAGTACTAGTTACCCTGGGCAAATAATCACTTATTAAGTGTTTATTGATAATTTTTATACATTCGCTTTTAAAGAGGTGCTTTTACGAGTGCCTCTTATAACTTAATGAGCGAAGAGGAGGTATTATATGTTGAAGTTTGTTGCTCCTATCTGCGCAATAATTGCTTTACTCGTAGCCTTTGGTTTGGCTGCCTGGATAAAGAAGTGCAGTGATGGAAACGACAGAATGAAGGAAATCTCTGGTTTTATCAGAGAAGGAGCTTTTGCTTTCCTGAAGAGAGAGTATAAGTTCATGGCCGTTGTCATAGTAGTCCTGTTCCTGGCACTTGGAATCTGTATCAACTGGACTACAGGAGTTCTCTATCTCTGCGGAGCACTGTTATCAGTATTAGCAGGATTCTTCGGAATGAACGTGGCAACGCTTGGTAATGTAAGGACAGCCGATGCCGCTATGGAATCGGGAATGCCTAAAGCATTGAAGATCGCTTTCAGAAGTGGATCAGTTATGGGTCTCTGTGTTGCAGGTCTTGGTCTTTTTGGACTAGGAATCGTATTCAGCGTACTCAATCTGGCTACTGTAGTGGAATGCGTAACAGGATTTGGATTCGGAGCTTCTTCCATGGCTCTCTTCGGAAGAGTAGGTGGTGGTATCTACACTAAGGCAGCCGATGTCGGCGCTGACCTTGTAGGTAAAGTCGAAGCAGGTATCCCTGAGGATGATCCAAGGAACCCGGCCGTTATCGCAGATAATGTTGGAGACAATGTTGGAGACGTTGCAGGAATGGGTTCTGACCTGTTCGAGTCATACGTTGGTTCTATAATTTCAGCTATTACACTTGCAGCAGTTGCTGTACAGCAGGCTGAAGTAAGCGCTATGTTTGATGAGCGCACAGCAGCCATCTTCCCGTTGATCCTTGCAGCAGTTGGTCTGATAGCATCAGTAATAGCCATTCTGTGTGTAAGAGGAAGCGATAAGGGAAGCCCGGCTAAATCTCTTAATATGGCCACTTATATAAGTGCTGCTATCGTAGTAGTAGCGTCCTTGTGGCTAAGTAAGGTCATGCTTGGAACATTTAATTATGCATATGCAATCATCGCAGGACTGATAGTAGGAGTTGCCATAGGCAAGATCACTGAGATCTACACTTCAGCTGACTATAAGCATGTTAAGAAAATTGCTGAACAGTCACAGACAGGTGCCGCAACTACAATCATTTCAGGACTGGGAGTAGGAATGCTTTCAACTCTCTGGCCAATAATCTGCATCGTTATAGGAATCTACATTTCATATAACTTCGCAGGTGTATATGGAATCGCTCTTTCCGCTGTCGGCATGCTGTCGATCACAGGAATCACTGTAGCAGTTGATGCTTACGGTCCTGTATCAGATAATGCCGGAGGAATTGCCGAGATGGCAGAGCTTCCAGAAGACGTAAGAAATATTACAGATAAACTTGACTCAGTTGGTAACACTACTGCAGCCATAGGAAAGGGCTTTGCCATTTGTTCTGCAGCATTGACTGCACTGGCACTGTTCGTATCCTTCGCAACAGTGTCCGGCTTACATGCCATAGACCTGTTGAGTCCAATCGTTATTATCGGTCTGTTCATAGGAGCAATGTTACCATTCATATTCACAGCTATGACTATGAATTCAGTTGGTGATGCTGCAAACGAAATGATAGAAGAGGTAAGAAGACAGTTCAGAGAGGATAAAGGTATCCTTGCAGGAACTTCCAAGCCTGATTATGCTAAGTGCGTAGATATTTCAACTACAGCAGCACTTAAGAAAATGATCGTTCCGGGCCTTATGGCTATCGTAGTTCCTATTGCAGTAGGTTTTATCCTCGGTTCAGATGCTCTTGGCGGAATGCTTGCAGGAGCACTGTCATCAGGCGTACTGCTGGCTATCATGATGGCTAATGCAGGCGGCGCATGGGATAATGCCAAGAAGTATATCGAAGAAGGCAATTATGGCGGCAAGGGTTCTGAAACCCATAAAGCTACTGTTGTTGGAGATACAGTCGGAGATCCGTTCAAGGATACATCCGGTCCTTCCATCAACATTCTGATCAAGCTCATGACTATCGTTTCACTGGTATTCGCACCACTGTTCGGAGCTGGCTTGCTCTAATCAATTAAGCTAATATGAGGACTGCAGCACATACGAGATTTCGTCTGTACTGCGGTCCTTTTTAATAAGAGGTAACGATGAAAGACCTGGTTAAGAAATTTGGAGAATTTACAACAGAAGAGATACGCAGGAAGCCGCGCAGAGCCAGAAAAATCCTCATAGGAGCTTTCAGGGGTTTTGGAGTAGTCACAAGATACGCAGGAAATAAGGAAGATCTGCCTGCACGTAAGTACCTTATGTATCTGTGTAATGAGGCTATGGCAGGGCCTTTGGCACATCCGGACGGTACGGTCATAGTAAGCATATTCACTCCCTGTGAGTTTCTGCAGGCTATGGGCCTTAAACCGGTATTTCCGGAAGGCCTCGGTTGCTATATGACAGCCTCTGCCTGTGAAAATGTGTTCCTTGAGAAAGCAGAAGAATGTGGCGTACCGGAAACCCTTTGTTCATATCATAAGATGCTCATAGGCATGGCAGAGACAGGAGTTTTGCCAAAGCCGGCTTGCATAGTCAATACTTCAATGGCCTGCGATGCCAATCAGCTCTCTTTCAGATACCTGGCTGAGTATTTCCATGTGCCGCATTTTCTTTTGGATGTACCTACAGGTTGCAGCAAGACCAATGTAGATTATATGGCCAGCCAGCTTCACGATATGGTGGATTTCCTCCAGGAGACTACCGGGCGTTACATGGATCCGGAGAAATTAGCCGGAATAATGAACAGGGCGGCTGAGACCATTGGAAACTACAGGAAAATACTGGCACTTAAGGCTGTGAAACATGAGAAAACCAAGATAACCTATCATATGCTTGATATCTTCGCAACCCACGTGCTTCTGGGATCTGAAGAAGTGCTGCAGTATACAGAGCGGATGATCAGAGATTTGAAGAAGCTGCCTGAGTCTACGCCGGGCGTAAGGATAATGTGGGTCCACACGATGCCTTACTGGCAGAAGTCTGTGGCTGATATATTCAACTACAATGACAAGATCGAAGTTGTTAGCTGTGATATGATCTATGACGGATTCACCGAACTGGATCCTGCTAAGCCATATGAATCTCTTTCAAGGCAGATGCTTAAGAATCATTTCAACGGTTCTGGCCAGCGGAGGATAGACAGAGTTCTGGAGTATTCCAGAAAGATGAACATAGATGGTATTCTGTATTTCTGCCACTGGGGCTGCAAGCAGACCCTTGGATGCGGCCCTATGGCCAAGGCGGCATTTGAACAGGCAGGTTTTCCTACTCTTACTCTGGATGGAGATGGCTGTGATAGCAGAAATATTCAGGAAGGTCAGATGGTCACAAGGATAGGAGCGTTCATAGAACAGCTGGAGGCGTTGAAATGATAGGATACACTTGTAAATATACTCCTGTGGAATTACTGGAGGCCTTTGGAGCTGAACCAAGGCTACTGAATTCTGAGGCTAGCAATTTCGATTACGCCCAATCTGTGACCCATATGAATATGTGCAGTCACATGAAGGCGTTTCTGGAGAATGTCCATAACAGTGGTATCAAAGAATTAATTATGGTAAACTGCTGCGACAGTGTCAGGCGGGTATATGATGTTCTGAAGGATGACATGGACTTTATATTCATAATGGACCTGCCCCACAACGACAACAGCTGCGCCAGGATCCACCTTAGAGATGAACTTATGCGCCTGGCGGAGGAATACGGCCGTTACAGCGGGAAAACCTTCGACAGCGAACTCTTCAGGCTGGCTTTTGTACCTGAACAAAAAATACCCCGGGAAAAGTATATTGCTTTATTGGGCGCGAGAGTTGGCGACGGCCTGTACAGCACGGTGAATGACATGGTGCCTTTGCCGGTGAGGGATCTCACATGCAGCAGCAACAGGTCAGTACAGTTGTCGCCGGCAGACGAAGGGTTTTCCCAGTTGATGGAGGCTTACGCCGCAAAGTTACTTGGGCAGATCCCGTGTCTGCGTATGGCTGATCTGGCCGGACGGAGAGAACTTACAGAAGATCCATATCTTGCAGGGATCATATATCACACGGTGAAGTTCTGCGATTACTACGGCTTCGAATATGAGAGCCTCAGGCGGAAAACAACAGTGCCCATGGTGAAAATAGAGACAGACTTCACTATGCAGTCTCTGGGACAGTTATCCACGAGAGTCGGCGGTCTGGTGGAAAGTATGGGCATAAGGGAGGAGAAGACCATGACAGGAAACGGTAAATATTTCGTAGGCATAGACAGTGGTTCGACTACTACTAATGTTGCGGTTCTAGACAGAAACGGCAGCCTCGTAGACAGCGCTATTGTCCGTACGGGAGCCAAGGCCAGTAAGGGCGCTGAGAAAGCCTTCCAGGCCCTTAGGGTGGCAAAGGATGACATAGCTCTTATAGTTGCTACAGGCTACGGCAGAAATAATATTGATTTTGCCGACGACAGTGTCACGGAGATAACCTGTCACGCCAGAGGGGCATTTCATATGGATAACAGAGTAAGAACTATAATAGATATAGGAGGCCAGGACAGCAAGGCCATATCTTTGGACGATATGGGCAAGGTAAAGAATTTCGCTATGAATGACAAGTGCGCGGCAGGCACCGGCAGGTTCCTGGAAAATATGGCTAAAGTCCTGGAAATGGATCTGGATGGAATTAGTAAAGCCGGGGCCATGTGGAAGGAAGATATTACTATTTCCAGCATGTGCACTGTCTTTGCGGAATCTGAGGTGGTTTCGCTCATAGCAGATAACAGACAGATACCAGATATCGTTCACGGCCTCAATAAAAGCGTGGCTTCCAAGACTATGGCCCTTGTCAACAGAGTTGGAGGCGAAAGCAGATATATGATGACAGGCGGCGGCGCCCGCAATGAAGGTGTAGTAGGGTGCATAGAGGATATGATTGGAGAGAAAGTCATAGTTCCGGAGATCCCTGATCTCTGCGGCGCTATAGGCGCGGCTCTGTTCGCTTTAGATGCTGCTGAGGGGAAATAGGAATTTTCGGCAAATTTGTAATAGAATTTTAATATTTAGTTAAGGTTAGATTAAGTATTGGAAGTTATAATATATTCATAATTCAAAAGGAGTATGAATATATGAATATCATGATTTTAACGGCGCGCTTCGGCATGGGGCACTATAAAGTGGCTGAAGCCATTAAAGAAGACATAGAGAAAAACGATAGTGACATTAAGGCTACCATCGTAGATTTCATGTCTTTTTTACTGCCAAAAACAAGTAAACTCATTTATACATGCTATGATCAGCTGGTATTCAGGAATGCCAGATTGTATAACGCTATCGGCAATGCAAGTAATAAAGTTAGCGGTCTGCCGCTGAAGTATATCATAGCATTGAGGATAAGCAAGCTGGTCAAAGACAACAATGCTGATGCTATAATAGTTGATTTTCCACTTTGTTCAAATTATATTTCAGCATATAAAGAAATGAGCGGAAACAGTATACCTATGTACACATGCATTACAGATGTTCCGGCGCACAGCGACTGGATAGCAGAGGATACCAGGTTGTATTTCGTATCATCGGAAGAGACGGAAGCTACTCTTATTGAGAAAGGAGTAGATGCTGACATCATCAGGATCACAGGGGTTCCTGTAAGGAATGAATTCAAGTCTGATGAAACAACTAAGAAAGACATTGAAGAAAAGAGAAAACTCCTCGTTATGGGCGGTGGACTGGGATTGCTGCCGGGCAGCGATGAACTGCTTGACAGATTGTCTCATATGGATGATGTGCGTGTCACTATAGTAGCCGGAAAAAATAAGGAACTGGAAACAAAGATGGCTGACAAGTATCCGGGATTCCGGGTACTGGGATATACTGAAGAAATTAGTAAACTAATGAAGGAATCCGATGCTGTAATCACCAAACCCGGCGGAGTGACAATGTTCGAAGCCATAAACACAGGTACGCCGATGTATATAGTAAGGCCTTTCCTGTTGCAGGAGCTAGGCAATGCCAGATACATAGAGAAAAAACACATAGGCAGAGTTTTGTGGTATGAGAAAGATGCCACCGCAGACGACATTGAAGCATACATAAACAATGCCGGCGACATTGAGGCCATGAAAGACAATATGTACACCATAGTAAAAAAAGATGAAAAATGTGATATAATAACAGAAATACTAAGCGATATGGGGAAAGCGGAGTTGAAATGCAGTTAAGTAAAAAACAAAAAGCACTGTTGGCAGTAGCGGGTACTGCAGGGCTGGCCTATGGCGTCATTCCTACAGTAGTTGGCAAGACCAGATATATGACCAGTCACGACAGATCTGAGAAAGTGATATACCTTACTTTTGACGACGGCCCTTCTCAGTACACTGCTGATCTGCTGGATCTGCTTGCTGAGCAGGACGTTAAGGCGACTTTCTTCATGGTGGGCACCTTCGCGGCAGAATATCCGGAAACGGTCAAAAGAGTAATGGCAGAAGGTCATCAGGTAGGCGTTCATTCCCTGGAACACAGGAGCGCTCTGATCAGTACGCCGGCTTATACGAACAGAGATTTCCATGATACAGTGGCTATACTGAGAAATCTCGGAGCTGATCCGAAATACTACAGACCTCCATGGGGTGAAGTCAATCTCTGGTCCCTTATGAATATGGATGTAAACGGCCTGAAGAAGGTCATCTGGAATGTAATGGCAGAGGATTGGAGGGGCAATACTACTGCTGATATAATCGCGGAAAAACTATTGAAACGCACGAAAAATGGCGATGTAGTCTGTCTTCATGATGGAAGAGGAAAGAATCACGCGCCTCTAAGGACCATAGAAGCACTGAAAAAGGTCATTCCTATCTGGAAGGATGAAGGATATGAATTCAAACTCATCGACGATTAAGAAGATACTCATCAATGGAGTCGTATTTTTCATAGTGCTGGGCCTTACGATATATGTGGTTTTCAGGCATATAAGCATCGGAGAAATAGTCACTTCGATTCGATTGGTAAAGTTCAGGTATATCCTAGGTGGTCTCCTCGCTATGGCGGTATTCGCTACCGGCGAGGGCCTTAACATCGGCAGACCTCTCAATGCTTTCGGAGATGACATATCTGTTTTTCAAGCTGTCAAATATGCCATAGTAGGCTTTTTTTTCAGTTCGGTCACACCTTCATCGTCAGGAGGACAGCCTATGCAGCTTTATTTCATGCATGGAGACGGTGTGCCGGTTTCACATGGGACGTTGGCGTTGCTGTTTGAACTCATGAGTTTCGAGATCATAGCTACCATATATGCAGTGACAGGTTATGTTGCACAAAGGCGGTTGCTGGTGGAAACTATGGGTAGGGGAAGATTCATATTGCTAATAGGGATACTAGTGAGCGTTCTTATAGTGATATTCTTGTTTATGGCGATTTTTTCCAAGCGTGCCATATCCGTGATCTGTGCTTTCGGCGTAGGGATAGTGAGGCGCTTCAGCAAAGAAAAGGCTGATGTGCTTGAGGTGAAGGCGGATCTCATGATCCAGGAGTACAGGAGCAGCGCAGTTTATTTCAAAGAGAACAAAGGCTTGCTTGTAAAGTCTCTGGTTACTACGGCCATTCAGCTGATTGCTATGTTCAGCGTACCGTATTTCGTATATATGGGTTTTGGCTTGGATAGTTATTCTGCCTTTCAGATAATATCCCTGCAGTCGATATTATATGTAGTAGTCGCTTTCCTTCCATTGCCGGGAGCAGTAGGCGTAAGCGAGGGAGCCTTCATAATAGCATTTCGCCTGATGTATCCGAAAAAACTGCTGGGGCCGGCTATGGTCCTTACCCGTTGCCTTAACTTTTATATCTGTGTTATAATAACTGGAATAGCAGTATGTTGTTTCATGTATAGATTAATGAAAAAGAAGGACAAATGACTAAGATAATATCGACATTTCTAATTTCAATGGTTCCGGTAGTGGAACTCAGAGGAGCTATACCAATAGCAGCAGCTCAGGGCATGGATCCCTGGCTGGCCATGGTCATATCAGTTATAGGGAATATGGTTCCGGTACCATTTATCATAGTTTTCATCAGAAGTATTTTCAAATGGATGAGGACTAAAAGCGCAGGACTTGACAGATGGGTAACCAAACTGGAAAATAAAGCTTCGCTTAAGGCCGAGAAAGTCCAAAAATACGAGAAGTTCGGTCTGTTTATTTTTGTTGCCATACCATTACCGGGAACGGGCGCATGGACCGGCGCGCTTATAGCGGCCATGCTTGATATGAGATTAAAATCCGCAGTGCCAATGATACTCCTTGGAGTCATTACTGCGGGACTGATAGTTACTTTACTTACTGTAGGCGTAATAAGCCTTTAATAGGGAGAGAAAATGAGTTATACGATTTTAGTAGCTGAAGACGACATTGATATTGCAAATCTTCTGGAACTGTATCTGAAGAGCAATGATTATAATGTCATAGTAGCAAGAGATGGAGTGGAAGCTTACGATCTGATCACTAAACACGAGGTGGATCTGGCAGTTCTCGATATTATGATGCCTAATATGGACGGTTATGAACTGACTATGAAAATAAGGAAGGATCATAATTTCCCTATTATATTCCTGTCTGCCAAGAATCAGGACAGCGATAAGATATTGGGGCTGAACATGGGCGCAGATGATTATATGACCAAGCCATTCAATCCCCTGGAAATAGTGGCCAGAGTCAAATCCAATCTCAGACGTTATTATGAGTTGAATGATAATAAGGAGACTGACGGATCGATATATACCATCAAGGATCTTACCATAGATCTGGAGAAAATGTCCGCTAAGAAAGGGGATAAGGAGATCATCCTTACGCCGACTGAATTCAAGATATTGGCCTTGCTTATGAAACACCCGGGAAGAATATTTACTAAGGCGCAGATCTGCGAAAGCACCTTCGGCGATTACTATGACACAGATGATAACTCTATGATGGTTCATATTTCCAAGCTCAGAGAGAAACTTGGCGATAATTCCAAGGATCCTAAATACATAAGAAATATCAGGGGAATAGGTTATAAAATTGATAAAGAATAAGAACAAGAACAAAAGAATCAAGGGGAAGTTCTCCAATATAATCATCAGAAATTACGTAGTCTTTTCCGTTCTTTTGGTTATACTTCTATTTTTTGTGTTATATGTTACAGTCATCAATTTGGATAAATTCGATAAAAACAACAAGTTGAACGATCTCTCAAAAGTATATAAGGAAACCACCGTCAGTAATTACGGAGATATTGATGTGGATCCCTATGTAGGTAAAGATGGATATATAGATGTGATCGACAGCAACTTAAGGACTGTTTATACCAGCAGGACCGGGCAAAAAAGCATCAAGTATACAGGCGCTTTGCTGAAGATAATTCCGTACTATAATACAGAAAAGTACTTCGACAGTGATATTATTAAAAAGGGAAGAAACAAGGGTTGTGTGATAATATATTCAACGACTGTGGGTATGAAGGACACTGGTGTAGATTCTAATACCGATGTAGTGGATCCGGATTATGACAATGCAATAGTAATATCTACTGTTTTTTCAGATAAAGAAAGATATACTGATACTGAGTATGCATATATCAGTAAAGGAGAGTTGAACGGATATAAATTAAACAAGATAAGGTTCACTGATACATCCGGAAACAAGTACACTATAGTCAGCCATACTAAAAAAGGGGTCAGGGGAGGCCTTGGAAAGAAAGAAAGAATATTTCTTGCGGTTGGTATAGGATTCGCCTGTATGTACATATTGATGTTGATACTATTCAGTTTGTGGATAAGCAGAAGTGTCAGAAAACCACTGAGGATCCTGGAACAGGGAATGAATGAAGTGTCATGTGGCGAGACAGGAAAACAGGTGCAATACGCAGGACCGAAGGAATTCGTCGATATATGTGATAATTTTAACGCTATGTCAACTGCACTATATAAACTGGAAAAAAGGAATCAGCATCTGCAGAATGAAAACCAAAGGATAATATCGGATATATCCCACGATCTTAAGACGCCTATAACAGTAATCCAGGGATATACCAAGGCAATAAGCGACGGTATGGTACCGCCGGAGGAGAAGGATAAATATCTGAGCATTATCTCCGACAAGGCTGAGTCATTAGCAGAGCAGATAAACGAGATACACGATTATACCAAGCTGGATCATCCGGATTATTCCTATGATATGAAACCGGTAGACATATGTGAATATACCAGGGAATTTTTCGCCAGGGCTTTCGACGAGCTTGAGATAGCAGGATATTTCGTCGATGTTGATATACCGGAGATGTCTATCATGGTGAATTTAGATATAGGTAAATTCAACAGAGTCTACAGCAATCTTGTTAACAACTTCATGAAATATAATAAGCCGGGCAAGACTGTGTACTGCCGTATAGAATATGACGATATAAGCGTTACAATCAAGATAGGCGATGACGGCATCGGTATTTCCAAGAAAATCAAAGGCGATATATTCGACCCGTTTGTAATGGGAGAAAAGTCAAGGAGCAGCGGAGGTTCGGGCTTGGGTCTGGCCATGGTGAACAAAATAGTCAAACGCCATCAGGGTACTGTAGAGGTAATGGATAAGCCTGACAAAGGCATGAAGACGGAGTTCTCTATAAGATTGTTAAGAATGTAATAAGATAAACTTAAGACAGGTGCAAGCCCCTGTTATGATTGTATTGTTAATATGTATCATAGAAGGGGGAACGGTCATGCTTTATCTGACATCATCATTTATACTGGTAGTAGCTATGGCGGGAGTGGAATTCCTTATAGGCTACAAATGCCGCAATCCGATATTCGGACTGATCATACCGATTAATCTGGTAGCGCTATATGTGTTTTTGTCTGTGAAGTCATTGATTGTCAGAGATCCGCTATTGATATTGATGTTTATCATGCTTTTGACAGGGGTGACGGGAGCATGGTTCAGTGGCCGCCAGAGCAGGCGAAATATCTAAGTCTTCTACGAAGACTTTAAAAGAAATCCGTGTCAGCAACACGGATTTCTTTGGATTCTTTAGGTTGGATTATTTATTCTTCCATTCTGGGGTTCTCTTTTCAAGGAATGCGCCCATTCCTTCATTTTTGTCTTCGGAAGCGAAGCATGATGTAGTAGCTTCTACTTCAAGTCTACTGGCTGATTTCAGATCCATATCGAAGCCGTTGTTGATAGCGACTTTAGCGGTGGCTATAGCGATAGGAGCCTTGGAAGCGATAGTCTTAGCGACTTTCTCAGCCTCAGCCATAAGTTCTTCAGGTGCTACGACTTTCTCTACCAGACCGATTCTATATGCTTCATCAGCTTTGATCATCTCAGCTGTGTAGATCAGATATTTAGCCATTCCTTTGCCAACGAATCTTGCAAGTCTCTGGGTTCCGCCGAATCCAGGTATGATGCCTAGACCGACTTCAGGCTGGCCGAACTTTGCTTTCTCAGAAGCTATTCTGATATCGCAGGCCATTGAAAGTTCACAACCTCCGCCAAGAGCAAATCCGTTTACTGCTGCGATGAACGGTTTCTCCATCTGGTCTATGGTGTTCATTACTTTATGGCCGGCTGCCATCATAGCTCTGCCTTCAATTGCGTTGAGTTTGCTCATCTGAGCGATGTCAGCGCCTGCAACGAAGGCTTTACCTTCACCTGTGACTATTACTACCTTGACTTTATCATCGGCTTCGATCTCAGCCAATGCTTCTGTCAGCTCGTTCAGAACGTCCATGTTCAGAGCGTTCATAGCCTGAGGTCTGTTGATGGTGATATAACCGATGTCTTCTTTAACTTCATATTTGATATTCTCGTACATTTGAAAAACTCCCTTTCTTCAAAGCATTATCATTCTGTTAATATCTTAACATTTTATATCTGGCTTTTCAACCCCTTAAGAGCTTTCTTGACGGGAGGAAGAGAGATGACGACTACAGTAATAGCAGCTTCCACTCCCAGGTAGGTCAGGTTGTACCAGAGTGACCATGTTACAGCGTTGAAATTTGCCGGTGCATAGGCGCCGAAGAAAACGATCCCGGAAACCACAGCACATATATACCTGCAGAAAACGCCAAAGAGGTAACCCTTTGTTAGACCGTTTTTCTGATTGCGGAATATACCGCCCATACCCATGGCACCGAAGGCAATAGGATAGTCCAGCAAAAGTTGTAGTGGATGAATGACATAAGGTCCGAAGATCAGATTTAAAAGGCCCAGGCACATGCCGGCCATTATGCCTCTGCGAGTGCCCAGATAGTAGGAACAAAGGGCAATCGGCAGCATTGAAAGCAGCGTGATACCGCCGCCCTGGGGCATGCGGAAAAGCTGTATCTGACCAAGTACCATAGCGATAGCTACCAATAGGGCAGAAATGGTCATGGCTTTTACATCAGCCTTTTTGTTCTTCTGATCTTTCCTTGGTATAAGTATCAATAAGAAAATAACTATTATCACGCAGATAACGACTATCTGTCCGCGAGTGGATTCCATGAATCCTTGCAGATCCTTAAACATAAAAAAACCTCCTAGTTCTGTTAAGGAGGGGAATGGAAGAGTATTCTTCCTGACTTTCTGCTTCCCTACGTCAGTATTAACTGAATCAGGTTATGAGGGTTTTACCTTGCGGCAAGTCTCAGCTCAAGCTCCCCTAGCTAATATTTAATTGCAACGACTACAATCATAATACTATCTACTGTGATTGTCAACATCAGAAGACAGAATTACCAGAAGTCTTCCCTTCCTGAAGTTAAGGTGGGCGGAATCTGAAAGGATCTCGTTACTGACGCCTAGGGTGGTGTCATCGGTGAGAAGGTGATTGACCAGAGGGTATTTGACGCCTTTGATGGTGAGGCTGGTCACTGTGCCGCCGTAGGCAATCAGACCCAGATATCTGTGACCTGACTTAGGTATTTCATAGGTGCCCGGCTCCAACATGAACACACGGTTGCAACCGTCAACAAAGGTAAGCCCTGTGTTGCTGCCCGAGTATTTGGCCAGCATGCCGATGTTACCCATAGTGTGGTCGAACCTGCCGCCCAGACCACCCAGTACGGTTATGTCATCATACCCCTTGGAAACAGCCAGATCTATAGCGGCTTCACTGTCGGTCATGTTCTTTTCCATAGGTAGTTTGATAAGATCTGTGTTTTCAGGCATAGCCATGGAATCATAGTCGCCAATGAGCAGATCAGGAGTTATTTTAAGTTTATTCGCTACCAGAAGACCACCATCAGCGCAAATGACGCAATCATAGTCGGCACTGTTTATAGCCAGCTTCTCTATGGCATCGACGTGGGATGTGATTATCAGACATTTATTCATGATAGAACTCCATTTCAATAATTTGATTTGCCTTAAACCTGTTTCTATTATATAATAATACGAGTTAGAAATAAATAAGGAGAATCAAATTGGATAGAATAATTGTTAATGAAGAGAGCAGAGTAATGAGAGCCATAGCGAGAAAGGCTCTTACCAATAACTGGATACCGGTGGCTCTCGGAGTTTTTTTGTATGATGTAATGATAGGTATCATTCCTGATTTCATGAATAACTTTATTTCAATAGGAACCATATCGCAGTATAATGAAGTTGTAGGGCAGAATGTGAAAGTATCATATCTGGCGGGATTTTATCAGATGTTCTTTACCGGCGTCTTCGCAGTTGGTATGTGCAGTTTCCTGATAGCATTCTTCAGAAAGAAGGACATTAATCCCGGTTATGTGTTTAATGGATTTGAATACTACTTCAAGTGTTTTGGCCTTTCTGTCATGGTTGCGTTGTTTACATTCTTCTGGTCATTGTTGCTCATAGTACCGGGGATAATTGCAGCCTTCAGATATAGCCAGGCTTTCTACATCTTGGCCGACGATTCATCTAAAGGTATCATGCAGTGCATCGCTGAGAGTAAATATATGATGTATGGAAACAAAGCCAAACTGTTCTGTCTGGATATTTCATATATCGGATGGATGATATTAGGAGCTATACCGCTGGGTCTCGTTTCGAATAAGGATATAATCAGCAGTGATGTGATATCTTTCGCTTTGTCGGTCATTGCTACAGCATTTTATTGCGTAGCTGTAGCATATCTCAAGACAGGCCAGACCGTAATGTATGATATGATGACAGGCAATCTTAAATCAAAGCCGACATTTAATGAAGCAGACCATTACTTCGTCTCTGGGTCTGATGAGAATAAAGATAACAGTGGTCAGGGTCAGTTCTGATCATTATCTTAGGGAGACTAGTTTATGAATGACGATAAACATATTATCGTGACCGACAGCGCGGAGATCATGCGCCTGTCGGCACGAGATAAATTAATAAATAATTGGATAAATGTTTTCTGGGGTGTATTATTGTATTTCGCAATAGTATCTTTTGCTGAATGCATTATAATGACATTTTACTCGGGGACTCTCGTAATAAGTTCAGAAGGGGAGTCAATAGATTTACCTTTACTGACTATTATTTACGGACTTCTGGTGTGTGGGCCAATGGCTTTAGGAAGAGCTGATTTCTTCATAAACTTCTCCAGAAACGGCCATGCAGAGCAGGGAAGGATAGTGAGCGGATTCAGAGACTATCTGAAGTCAGTCGGTCTGTATGTGGTTAAAACGCTGCTTATTTACTGGCCTATGATGATTGTTCTGGTATGTGCCTTTTCGTATATTTTAGTCTATGCAACTGTAGATAATGTAGGCAAGATAATCATCTATAATCATCTGTTCTTCGTACTCATTATGATAGTGATACTGGTGGCTTTCGTAGTATCGATAGTATTCGTTGTCTATTCTGAGCTGAAGTACAGCATGGCTTACCTGATCATGGCCGATGACAGGAGCAAGAGCATATTCAAGTGCCTGAGCGAAAGCAACGAGCTTATGGATCATCATAAGGGAAAACTTTTCAGTCTTATGATGTCATTCATCGGATGGCTGATAGCGGCTTTGGTACCTTTGATAGCCCTGGTATTCTTCGTGAGCACTATTTTTCCTAATGGTTCACATCAGATGATAAGTCTTCCGCTGGCAATCACAGTAATGATAGGTTCGATACCGTTCATGCTGCTGACAGAGTACGGATATACAACTTTGGTGGGATTCTATGAAAAACTCAGAGCGGGAAGATCCGGAACTGAGACGATCGAGAAGTAAATAGATAATAAAAAGAGAAAGTCTTCAGCGGACTTTCTCTATTACTTTCTGCATATCTTCAGGCAGGGGAGCGGTTACTGTAACAGGCACTCCCGTAGCAGGGTGCTTGAACTGCAGTTTATATGCATGAAGAGCCTGACGTTCGATGAGCCATGGATTGTCTCCGCCGTAAAGATAATCGCCTACAAGAGGATAGCCTATATGAGACATATGTACTCTTATCTGATGAGTGCGGCCTGTCTCAAGTTTCAATTCTACCAGCGTATAACCTTTGGAGTATCTCTCTACGACTTTGGCATGGGTCACTGAAGGCCTTCCAGCTTCACTATATGTTACTTCTCTGGCAGGTTTATCAGGATCCACGCGGCCTATGGGCAGATCTATGGTGAACTGATCTTCTTTGACTATACCGTTAACGATGGCCATATAGTACTTGGAAAGTTCATTGCGTTGCATCTGTCTTACAAGTTCGTCCTGAGCATGGGAATTCTTCGCTACTATGAGTAAACCGGTAGTATCCATATCCAGTCTGTTTACGAATCTTATCTTAAAGGACTGGCCAGTATCATTCATGTATTTCATTATTCCGTTGGCCATAGTGTGAACAGGGTGACCCTTGGTAGGATGGACTATGTAGCCTGCCTGTTTGTTTATTATAAGCAGATCCTCATCTTCATAAACAGCATCGATGGGGATATCCTCTGGCGGAAAATGACTGGTTTCCTCAGGCATCAGAGCTCTTACTACATCGCCTTCTTCAGGTTTCATCCAGCCCTCCAGCGGACGGTCATTCAGCAATACAAGTTTCTGGGCCCTGAGTTTGGCAAACAGTCTCGAAGAAAAATCGAAATGGTTCTTCAGGAGCTTTCTTATAGCCACGCCTTCGTCTTCTTTGGTTATTGTAAATCTAAATTCTCTCATTCAACTCTGCTTTCTCTACAGGAACTTGCTTTTAACTTTAGTCCAGAAATCGTAACCTTCGAAACGAAGCAGGTTGACCTTGATATCTGAAAAACTCACAGTAAGTGATCTGGCATTATCATATGTCTTTCTGAACCCGTCGTAAATGATGCTGAGAGCTGATTCCTCGTACATATCAGGTATCAGGTCCAGAGACAACTCTGAAGGAAGCAGCACGCTGGAGGTAAAGGAACGATATGCTGTGGTGTTCATAGGAGCCATAGGCGTCACCTGAAGCAGGTTCAGCCTCGGGTCTACTATGCTTCCGCCCAGTGAATAGTTGTAAGCAGTACTTCCTGCAGGAGTAGCTACGAGTATGCCATCACCGCTGTAACGTTCAATGAAACTTCCGCCGATGGACATATTCAGATGTACTGTCCTCGCGTTGGAATTCTTGATTATTACTTCATTAAGTCCAATGTGTTCATAAGTTTCCCCGGATTTAGTATTGATCTGTATCTTAACAGTCGATAAAGGCTGTAAAGAATACTTGTTATTTGAAAAGTTGAAAATAAAGTCATCCATTTTGGCTGGCATTATTTCCTGGAAAAACCCAAGATGCCCGGTATTAATGCCTATGATGGGCATGCTTGGGAAATCAAATTTATGTATAGCTTCCAAAAAAGTTCCGTCACCACCAATGCATACCAGAAGGTCTGCATCAGGGCAATAGGAAGATGTGACAAGATAGCCGGTATTATCCAGTTTCTTGCGCAGTATACGTTCAGTATTCTTGGATGTAGCGTCATCCCTTGTAAAAATGATTATTTTCTTTTCCATAAATATACCTTATATCAATCCTTTGAATTCTTCAACTAATTTTTTAAACGTCTCCATAGCCATGTTTACAGGCTCTTTGCTTTCCATATCTACGCCAGCAATCTTAAGAAGCTCCACCGGGTAATCGCTGCTTCCGCTTTTAAGGAATTCTATGTAAGCGTTTCTTGCCGGTTCACCTTCATCTATGATCTTCTTGGATATAGCTGTAGCAGCAGAGTAGCCTGTAGCATACTGATAAACATAGAAACTTCTGTAAAAATGAGGGATCCTGGCCCATTCGTATTTGATATAATCATCGTGAGAAAGGGCAGGCCCGAAATACTTACTGTTAAGTTTATCATATTGTTCATTCATCCATTCAGCTGTCAGACTGCCGCCACTCTCCACCTGATCATGGGTCAGCTTCTCGAATTCAGCAAACATAGTCTGTCTGAAAAGAGTAGTTCTGAAGGCTTCTATGTACATATTCAGAATGTACTTATGCATAGCCGGATCCTTCTCTGTTTTCAGGAGATATTTCATGAGCAGTGATTCATTGACCGTAGAAGCGACCTCAGCGGTGAATATGGAGTGATCTCCGTAGGTAAATGGCTGAGCTTCTCTGGTATAGCTTGAATGCATTGAATGTCCCATCTCGTGAACGAGAGTAAACACATCTTCCAGTTTATTATCATAGTTCATGAGAACATAAGGATAACTGTCATAAGACCCGAAACTGTAAGCTCCGCTGGTCTTACCTTCATTTTCATATACGTCTATCCACTTCTGACTGATGCCATCGTTGAACCTCTTCAGATATGCGTCTCCAAGAGGGGCCAGTCCTTTATTTGCAATGGAAACAGCCTCTTCAAAGTCAATATTACGTTCCGGTACATCTGTAAGCGGCACATAAACATCGTACATCTTCAGCTGATCCACCTTCAGCATTTCCTTGCGGGTCTCCATATATTCATGAAGAACAGGCAGATACTCATTGACCGAAGCAACCAGATTATCATAAACGGTCTCAGGTATATTGTCGCCGGAAAGGGCTGCCTGCCTGGAAGAATCATAGTGTCTGATGCGGGTAGTCACCACGTCGGTTTTGACATTGTAACTGTAGTTAGTGGCGATAGTATTGATAAGGCCTTTGTACGCCTCATAACAGTGCATATAGGCGTCTTTCCTCAGGTCTCTGTTCTGTGATCTCATGAAGTTGATATAATTACCATGAGTCAGAGTGACTTCATCACCATCTTCGTCAGTAACTGTGCCGAACTTGATATCAGCATCGTTAAGCATGGTGAATATCGTATTTGTAGCTCCTGTGACTTCGCTCATCTGAGCCATAAGATTTTCTTCCTTGATTGAAAGGACGTGCTTCTTCTCGCGCATGGCACTTTCCAGCACATGCTTATATTGGGCCAGTCGGGGTTCCTGATTCTGGAAGCCGGCAACTGTCTCTTCCGGCAGTGATATTATCTCAGGCAGTACAAAACTTAACCTGGCAGACACGGCCGCGATGGTGGTTATGGCTTTGTCATGCCTTGCCTGGCTGGCTGAGACTCTGTTGTCTTCATCCAGCTTCATCCTGGCGTAGACATATGCCCGCTCTAACCTTTGTTCGATGTGATCGCTGGCTATGAGCGCATCTGCAAGAGTAGCCGCGGAATCGCCTAAATGCCCCTGATACGCCGTGAATTCTTCAGCTGCTGCGAGAGAGTCTGCTATATCGCTGTTCCATTTATCCTCAGAGTCGTACATAGCTTCAATATCCCATTTATATTCTGAACCCAGTTCGTCTCTGCTTTTCAATTTTTTGTTTCCCATTTCTACCTCCTTGTAGTATAATATTGCTAACATGTAGTATATCATAAAAATGAAAGGATTTACAGATGGACAACAGACCTATCGGTTTTTTTGACTCCGGTATCGGCGGGCTGACAAGTATACCTCATCTGATGAAGCAACTGCCTGACGAGAGAATTATTTTTTTTGGAGATACAGCTAGGACGCCATACGGTTCCAAGTCTCCTGATACTATAAGACAATTCACTCTGCAGATAGGCAATTTCCTGGCACGGCAGAATGTCAAGATGATCGTGATCGCCTGTAATACTGTAAGCGCGACTTGTCTGGATGACCTTAGAAAGGCATTTCCGGAAATACCGGTGATCGGGGTGATCTCACCAACGGCCAGGGTAGTTGCAAGAGATTGCAGCCCTCAGGACAGGATAGGCATTCTGGCAACCAAAGTCACTGTCAGAAGCGGCGCCTATGAGAAGAAAATAAGAGAGAAGAATCCTGAAATGGAACATTTGTACTCCAAGGCGTGCCCGGCATTTGTCCCGCTCATTGAGGAGGGCATAATAGATAATAAGATAATGGATCTGACGATCAAGTATTATCTGGATGACTTTATGAAAGACAATGACATCAATACCCTGGTTCTGGGCTGTACTCATTATCCTTTGATAAAAGATAATCTGCAGCGCATTTATCCAGGCATTAATATTGTCAACTCTTCTAAAGAGGTGGCAACTGCTGTGCATATAGAACTGGAGAAGAGGAATATGTTCGCAGGGCCTAACGGCGGAGAGAATTTCTTCTACGCCAGTGACTTATCGGAAAACTTCGTTAACATGATACAGTTGATTCTGGGCAAGGAGCAGGATGAACTGAATATAAGATTTAAGAACTTAGATATATAGAAATTAAAATTGGAGGTCAAAATGGATAAAGAAAGATTATATGAGATGCTGGATATGGAAAACGGTGCGGATTTTCAGTATTTTGAGAATGTCGCAGATCTGTTGGAGTCCTCCGAAGATATAAGCAGCGACCTTATATATGAACTGCTTGAGGATATAGATCTGAATACATTTGCAGAACTTCTGGAGAATTATTTCGACCAGATAGAAGATTGGGTGCCGGATGGCGAGACAGATATGTTTACGTTGCTGATGAACATCAAGCGCGTAATGATAGGCATGGCTCAGACGGTGACCGGAGATAACGATAATGATGATACAGATGAAACGATGCTGCAGCTTGCAGACGAGTTAGGGAAATTCAGAGAGTGGTACAGCGATACGGACAATGTGGAATGCGTAGACGATGAAACAGAGGAAGTAAGCGAATTACCGGTCAGAGATGCCCTTTCATTGTGCAGGGAAGAAAAACTCGGAGGCAAAGTGTACAGATACGATTTTACTGAAGCATTGGATTATGAATTAAGCGAATTCATTATGACATTTGCTGATCTGGCAGATATGGACCAGTAGAGGATAATCAAGGAGGAAGGCAGTAAGTGGCTAAGCCCATAAGTAAAAAGTTGAATTTCATAGGAGTTGCGGCCATGTATGTGGGGTCGGTCATGGGGGCCGGCTTCGCATCCGGCCGTGAGAGCTGGCAGTTTTTCGGAGTCTTTGGCAGTAAAGCATATCTTGGAATATTCATTTCGGCTATGTGCTTTGCGGCCATTGCTTTTATGATAAACTATATTTCCATCGAAAAGGATACCACTGACATAGGCACTATAGTATCTTTTACGGATAATAGAGTTGTCATTGAAGGCATAGGATATTCTATGGCTGCTTTTTTATTTACTACTATTATCTCCATGTCGGCGGCAGGAGGTTCTTTCCTCAATCAGGAATTCGGCCTGAGCAAGGCCGTAGGGGGCGGTATCATAGCATTTCTTGTTGCTATTACTGTCCTTGGAGATTTCGAGCGTATATCCAAACTGTTTAAATTCATAGTGCCCATGCTCTTTGCAATAGTTGTTGGCTGCAGCATCATTGTTATATTTTCAGACATAAAGCAAAGCGGCGCTACATCAGGCTTTAAGCCAAGCGTTATGGCGCCGGACTGGATATTCGCTGCCTTCGTTTTCGTCGCGTACAATATGCTCGGCATGATACCGATGGGTGCTTCAGCATCTCTGAATGCCAAAAGTAAAAGACAGGCCTTCATAGGTTCGGTAATCGGAGGTTTCGCCCTGGGAGTCATGACATTGGTACTCGTTATGGCTTTGCAGAAGGATATGGCTTATACAGATGTTCTGGACCTGCCAATGTTGGGTTATTCTCTGAGAATATCCACAGTTGCAAATATACTCTATGGCGTTGTTCTGTATGCTGCCATCTATTCGGCGGCAACGAGCACATTCTACGGATTCACCACCAAACTGCCGGACAGACCATGGAAAAGCAAGGTCATAATCGTAGCCATAATTATAGGATTTGCAGTGGGGCTTACGGGCTTCAAGAACGTAGTTGCTTATCTTTATCCTGTGGAAGGTTATTACGGTCTGGCGATAATCACTATGATGACAGTGAATTTTTTCAAGGTAATGATACAAAAGAAAAAGAATGGAAGGGCAGACGATTTCTCCGATTTTACAGAGGAAGGCAGATTCGACTATCCTGAAAACATAGTCAGGGTAACGGCCGGCTCAGGCGGTGAGAGCCTGTTGGTTTTCGGACGGGACAAAACGGCCCTTTATGATACCGGTATGGCCTATTGTCATGAGAAACTCATAGAAAATATCAGCAAAGCACTGGAGAAAAAAGGCAGGAGCGGACTTGATTATGTGCTTATGTCTCATACCCATTACGATCATATAGGGGCGTTGCCGTATGTTCTGCAGAAGTGGCCGGATGCAATCGTTGTCGGAGCGGCCAAGGCAGAAAAAGTATTTGCCAGCAGAGGAGCCAGGAGGACAATGAAACGGCTAGGTGAGGCCGCACGGGATTCATTTGGCGATTCCAGGGAGCCGGTCCTCGTAGACGGTTTCAGGCTGGACATGGCCGTGAAAGATGGCGATACCGTAGACCTGGGCGGGTCACATTTTGTTGTACTGGAAACGAAAGGCCATACAGACTGCTCACTGACTTATGTTCTGGAACCTCAGAGTATAATGTTCGCCTGCGAAAGCACGGGAGTGCTCCATTCGCCGGGGGATGTTCATACATCCATATTAAAGAGCTATAGCGACACTTTGCGGTCCGCTGAGAAATGCAGGGCTTACGGAGCCAGAAGAGTGATTTGCCCTCATTACGGACTTATTCCCGAGGGAAGGAACGAGTATTTCTTTCAGGCTTATGCCAGGGCGGCAGAATCGGAGAAAGACTTCATTTTGCAATGCCGCGACAAAGGACAGACACGTCAGGAAATATTTGGATCTTATTGCAACAAGTACTGGGAAAAGGACAGAAGCAAGAAACAGCCAAGAGAAGCTTTTGAAGAAAATGCCTGGTACATAATCGATCACATTCTTGAAAACTTCTGATTCCAAGGGATAGACGGATTTCACACACAGTACCTACACACATCATTCTTGATTCTTTCAATATGAGCACATTATATTGTCGAAAACAGTTGCTATACTTGGAACTGTTAAAAAGAGTTGGAGGTGACGAAATGGAATACGTACTAAATGAAACTCAATACAGAACACTGATGGCATCCATATACATGGATCTGGAA
Source organism: Aminicella lysinilytica (assembly GCF_004362975.1). Lineage (GTDB taxonomy): Bacteria > Bacillota > Clostridia > Peptostreptococcales > Anaerovoracaceae > Aminicella > Aminicella lysinilytica. Next base: position 54,756 of record NZ_SNXO01000008.1, read on the forward strand.
TACGATAATTACAAGAAGAGCAGAGTTTTCAAGCTCATGTTCGGTAAGAAATATAATCAATTCAGCAAAAGGGTCGAGAGGTATCCGCGAGTGGTGATTTCTATGGAAAGGCTTCAGATGAGCGGACGCAACGACGATGTAATAGTAACATTCGATACTAATTTCAAATACTGGTCGGAAGGTACCGGCGCAGCGGATATGACGAGGGGCCGTTTTAATGACGGCAGCGCTGTGCGGTCACTTTCCGGTGAGTATATCATGGGGGTCAGAACTGAGGGAGACGTTCCTCGCTGGCTGACACAGGGATTGGAGGATGCAGGCATCTTCCGAAAGATTTAATATATTTACATAGATGAGGAGCAGGTCATGGCATTAGTCGTGACCTGTTTTTCATCTATTGCAGGTCAAATGAAATAATGGTACAATGTTCAGCAGCGAGGTATTAAATGAAAAAGACAGCGGTATATATAATAATAGTGGTGTTGCTGATATTCTTCGGTATAATGATGTTTACCAGCGCACTGGGAGACTATTTCGGAAAAAAGGCAGAGATGATCGCGCTAGTTGCTGTTGCAATAGCGCTGTTAGTCATGCTTATACTGAATAATAAGGATAAAGGGGATGGAGAAGAATGATCAAAACAAGGACCTTAAGTAACGGCGTCAGAGTCATTATGGAAGAAATGGCGCAGGTACAGTCTATAGCCATAGGCATCTGGGTAAGAGCAGGAGCCATAGACGAAACAGATAAAAACGCGGGGATATCACACTTTGTTGAGCATATGATGTTCAAGGGAACGGAAAACAGAACAGCAAAGGATATAGCAGCTGACATCGACCGCATAGGCGGTCAGATCAACGCTTTCACAGGTAAGGAAGCCACATGTTACTATGTAAAATCCTTATCGGAGAATTATAGAGATGCAGCAGATGTGCTGGTTGATATGCTGGAAAATTCACTTTTCGATAAGAATGAGATGGATAAGGAACGCAAGGTGATCTGTGAGGAAATCAAGATGACCAAGGATCAGCCTGATGACCTGGCCCACGATACTCTGATCGAGCAGTTGTTCAAGGGCGGTCCACTTGGAAATTCAATTATAGGCACACCTACATCACTAAAGAGGATAACACACAATGTTATCAGAAATTATGTAGATAAACAGTACGTTCGTGACAGGATAGTAGTATCTGTAGCAGGGAAATTCGATGCAGACGATATCTGCGACTATTTCTCGGATAAATTCATGTCATTAAGGCAGACTGTAGAGGATGCGCCGCAGTTTATACCAGCGGCATTTGTAAAGTCAAATAAAGTGATAAAGAAGGATATCCAGCAGTCTCATATCTGTCTGGGGGCTCCTGGAGCCACTCTCAACGATGACAACTCCTTCGTATATCAGATAATCAACAATATCATGGGCGGCAGTATGAGTTCCAGACTTTTTCAGAATATAAGGGAAGAAAAGGGCCTGGCTTACTCTGTGTTCTCGTCAATGGGAACCTTTGGTAACGGAGGGTATTTCGAGGTGTATGCCGGAGTCAGCCATGATAAGATCCGGGCGGCCATTATGGGCATCAAAGAAGAACTGGACAGGCTGGCATCGGAAAAGGTCACAGCAGATGAACTTGAGTCTTCTAAAGAACAGCTGAAATCAAGCTATGTTTTCAGCCAGGAGAGCACATCTACCAGAATGATACTCAACGGCAAAAACTATATTCTGATCGATAGAGTGTTCATGCCGGAGGAAGTGATCAAAGGCTACGATGATGTGACTATAGAGAAGATAGAAGAAGTCAAGGAAATCATGAGTGACTTCAATAACTATTCGGCTGTAGTGGTAAGTAATACGAGAACGGATCTTGGATCCATCATGGGTAAATAATATGAAAATGAAGATAATAAGCAAAAGCGGCAGGATACCAAAGTACGAAACTCCCGGATCAGCCGGATTCGATATATCCGCCAGCTGCAAAGAACCTTTTGTTCTGAAGGCCGGAGAGCGGGCCCTGATACCTACAGGCCTGTATTTTGAGGTACCGCAGGGCTATGAAGCCCAGGTGAGAGCCAGAAGCGGACTTGCGATCAAGCACGGCATAGGACTTGTAAACGGCATAGGTACAGTAGATTCCGACTACAGAGGCGAAATAAGAGTGCCCCTGATCAACTGGAGCCGGGAAGATTTTGTCATAAATGACGGAGAACGTATAGCGCAGGTTATAATTACTGCCTGCCAGCAGGTGGAACTGGTACAGGCTGAGGAACTGACCGATACTCAGCGTGGCGAGGGCGGTTTCGGTCACACAGGCAGGTAGAGCGGGGGCAGAGTATGTTTAAAAGAGAAGATCTGGAACAAAGAGAAATAGAACAGCTGTCAGAGAAGGCATGCAAGTCTTTATATAGCCGGGGCAGGGCTGTTTCTGAGGAAAAGTGTCCTTTCAGGACGGATTTCCAGCGGGACAGGGACAGAATAATACACTCTAAGGCCTTCAGAAGGCTTATGCATAAGACCCAGGTGTTTCTGGCGCCTGAAGGGGATCACTACAGGACCAGACTTACTCATACTCTGGAGGTGACACAGGTAGGACGCACTATTGCCAGGACTTTGAATCTCAATGAAGATCTGGTGGAGGCGACAGCTCTTGGCCATGACCTGGGACATACGCCATTCGGTCACAATGGAGAAATGGTTCTGAACGATATATTCCCGGGCGGTTTTCACCACAATGAACAGAGTCTGCGTGTGGTAGATATTCTGGAACTGCATAACGGCAAGCCGGGTATGAATCTGACTTATGAAGTCAGAGACGGCATAGTAAATCATACCGGCGCCTTGATGGCATCGACTCCTGAAGGCCAGATCGTTAAAATCAGCGACAGGATAGCCTATATCAACCATGATATAGACGACGCCATGAGAAGCGGAGTCATCTGTCAGGAGGATCTGCCTGAGGACGCCATCGCTCTGTTTGGCGACACTCACGGCGATAGAATCAGCAATATGATAGAAAACGTAGTAATAAACAGCGACGGCAAAGACAGAATAGTCATGGATGATATCCATGCCGAGCAATTGAATAATCTGAGAACATTTATGTTCGATAATGTCTATAAAAGCACATCGGTCAAGAAGGAAGAGGATCTGGCCAAGGTTGAAGTGGTCATAACATCACTTTATAATTACTTCGTTAAAAATCCGGAGAAACTGCCGGATGAACTTTACGCTATAGGACAAAAAGAGGGCATGGAAGTGGCCGCCAAGGATCACATCGCAGGCATGACCGACAGGTACGCATTGAACATTTACCAGGATATTTTTGTCCCGGGCATCTCAAGATCATTATAAAACCTGAATAAATAATTCTAATGAAAAAAAGGAAATCCACCATCCGTGTAGAATAGGTAATTATAGGGGAGTGCAAGGGAGCTGTGGATGAGTTTTTCATTTTCTAATTCTTCAATTGAAAATCTTAAGAACCAGATCGATATCGTTGAGGTAATCGGACAGGTGGTTCAGTTAAAGAAGGCAGGATCTAATTTCAAAGGTCTCTGCCCATTTCATAATGAGAAAACTCCGTCTTTTGTAGTATCTGAATCCAAACAATATTTCACATGCTTTGGTTGTAGCGCTTCCGGCGATGTGATCGAGTTTGTCAAAAGGTACTATAATCTTGAATTTGGCGAGGCTGTGGATAAACTGGCTAAGGATCATGGCATAACCATGGAACATAGCGCCAGTTATGATGATAATAGAAAAGAATATTATGAAGCCAATAAGCTGGCGGCAAGATTCTTCTATGCTTCCTTTACACAGAGGGCCAATCGTGGCTATGCTTATATGAAGAACAGGGGAATATCGCCTAATATATTGAAGAAATTCGGCATCGGTTACGCTGATGAAAAATGGGACAGCCTTTATGAACATCTTAAATCACAGGGCGTAGACGAGAAAATAATGCTTGAGACCGGTTTGATACTTCAGGGGAAGGGTAAATGTTATGACAGGTTCAGGAATCGTGTGATTTTCCCTATAATCAATACTTCGGGAAAGGTCATAGGATTTGGAGGCAGAGCCATAGACCCTGAGGATAATCCTAAGTATCTGAATTCTCCTGAAAGCAAGGTGTTCCAGAAGAAGAACAATCTTTATGGACTGAATATAGCCAGACAGAGCGCCGGCAGAGAGGGATATCTCATATTGGTAGAAGGTTATATGGATGTCATATCCCTTTATCAAAGCGGCGTGACTAATGTGGCGGCGTCACTGGGCACGGCACTTACGGACAACCAGGCGAAGCTAATACACAGATATACCAAGGATGTAGTTTTGTCCTATGATGCAGATACGGCAGGCAGAGCGGCCGCGCTGCGAGGCATAGAGATACTTAAAGGTCAGGACTGCAGAGTACGAGTCCTTCATGTAAACGATGGAAAAGACCCCGATGAGTATATAAAGAAAAACGGACGGGAAGCTTTCCTCGACCTGGTAAGCAATGCTTTGTCCTATGGTGATTATAAACTTGAGTCTGCTAAGATCGGCCTGGACCTGAAAACTGAAGACGGTAAGATAGACTACATGAAGAAAGCTCTGGATATGATCAACAGGATGAGCCCGGTTGAGCAGGATATTTACAAGAGAAAGCTTTCCAGAGAACTGGGTATATCTGAAGTCGCTATGGATATGGAATTGTCAGAAGAGAGAACAGAAAAAGGTGGCAACGAGGCCGCAAGGCGAAGGGAACCTGAGCAGGAAACGACAGAGGAGATATCATCTGTAGAACGTACGCTGGTCAAGTTGTTCCTGACCAATGAGAGTTTTATAAGCCAGTTGGCAGAACACAGAGAATTGCTGGAAAGCGATTTTTCAGCCAACATATATGATATGGCTGTGAAAGAAAGAGAAAAGAATGACATTATCGATATAGAACTGATAATGGATAATCTGTCTGACAAGGACAGGACGACGTTAAAGGATATTATGGATAATGTAGTCATAGATAAAAAAAGTCAGGATCAGGTCTTTCGTGAGTGTATTGACCGTTGGAAATATGAAAAACTGTCGAAAAAAGAGCGCGATATAATCGTCAGGCTCTCTATGGCAGATGAAAACGATAATGTAGATATTGTAAAGCAATTAACAGACGAACTGATGAAAGCCCAGAAGGAAAAAAATCAGATCCAATTGAAACTTAAGTAGAATAGGGGAGTATAATGAGCGCAGATACTAAGAAAAAGAAGACAAAGGAAGAATTCGATGATGCCTTGGATCAGGAAGCTAAGGACGAGCCGAAGACTGACGACTATACTGATGACAAGGTAGCCGGAATGACTAAGGAACAACTTAAGAATGAACTCATAGGGAGACTTGTCAAGAAAGCCAAGGAAAAGAAGAACGTCCTGACATATAGCGATATGGCTGACTTCCTTGACTCTTATGACTTGGACAAAAACGCCATCGATGAAATATATGAGTCTCTTTTGTCAAAGGATATTGAAGTTACTTCTGAAAGTGAGCCTGAAGAATTCGGCATGATCATGGACCATGATGATGACGATGACGATGACGACGATGCAAAAGGCGTAGTCATGACTAAAACAGGCGAGATCGATGTGGATGCTACGGTTCCTAAGGGAATCGCTGTGGACGACCCTGTCAGAATGTATCTTAAGGAAATAGGAAAAGTGCCTCTACTGACGGCAGAAGAAGAAATAGAACTTGCTAAACGTATGGAAGCAGGAGATGAAGAAGCCAAGCAGAGACTCTGTGAAGCCAATCTGAGGCTTGTAGTCAGCATAGCCAAACGTTACGTAGGGCGAGGCATGCTGTTCCTGGACCTGATACAGGAAGGAAATCTGGGACTTATTAAAGCCGTAGACAAATTCGATTACAGAAAAGGATATAAATTTTCCACATACGCCACTTGGTGGATAAGACAGGCAATAACCAGATCTATAGCAGATCAGGCCAGAACAATAAGGATACCTGTACACATGGTGGAGACCATAAATAAACTCATCAGAGTTTCCAGACAGTTGTTACAGACTTACGGCAGAGAGCCGACGCCTGAAGAAATATCCAAGGAAATGGGTATCACAGTAGACAAGGTACGCGAGATACAGAAAATAGCTCAGGAACCAGTATCGCTGGAAACTCCTATAGGAGAAGAAGAAGACAGTCATCTTGGAGATTTCATACCTGATGAGGATGTACCGGCGCCTGCAGAAGCAGCGGCATTCTCTATGCTGAAGGAACAGCTGGTAGAAGTACTGGACACATTGACCGACAGGGAACAAAAGGTATTGAAACTGAGGTTTGGCCTTGAAGATGGCAGATCCAGAACCCTGGAAGAGGTAGGCAAGGAATTTGATGTTACCAGAGAACGTATACGTCAGATCGAGGCCAAGGCCCTGAGAAAATTGCGCCATCCAAGCAGAAGCAAAAAACTCAAGGATTATCTGGAGTAGTTTCATGAAACTGAACGATAGACTAAGAAAAATAGCTAATGAGATCAAAACAGGCGAAACCATGGCGGACATAGGAACAGACCATGGTTTTTTGCCTATATATCTGAATGAACGCGGCATAAGTCCTTATGTGGTATTCAGCGATATAAGCAAAGGGTCTTTGGAAAAGGCCAAGGCAAATTGCAGGGAGCAGATGATCGATGATAATTATGATTGCAGGCTTGGCGATGGCCTTGGAGTACTTGCGCCGGCTGAGGTGGATGATATAGTTATCGCAGGCATGGGCGGCAGCCTCATATCCGATATAATCGGAGAAGAACCTGAGCTATCTCACAGTTTCAAAAGGTTCATATTGCAACCGCGAAATAATATTGGCAAACTCAGACGCTGGCTGTTGGCTAACGGTTACGAGATCACCAATGAACAGATGGCCAGAGAGGGCAGGTTTATCTGTATAATCATTACAGCCGAGTATTCCGGAAAGACTGATTCTTTTGAAGACGAATCGGATGCATTCTTCGAATATCCTACATGGCTGCTGGATCACAGAAACGAACTTACAGTAGAATATCTGCAAAGAGAATTCAAGAAAGAACAGAAAATAGTCGATAACATTAGTAAGAACAGCAGTAACGCAGGCAGTGACAGTGAACCTGCCCGTGAGTGTGTTCACGCTATAGAGCAATTACTGAAGGAGTTGAGCTGATATGAAAAAAAACAAATTCACTGAAATAATCGAATCCATATGTTCGCCGGACTTAGCTGAGGACTGGGATAACTGCGGTTATCAGGTAAACACAGAGTTCCAGGATGTGGAGAGGATACTTGTTGCACTGGAAGTGACTGATGAAGTCATAGAGGAAGCAATCGAGACAGAATCCGATATGATAGTAACTCATCATCCCCTGATTTTTGGCGGTCTCAACAGTGTCGATAATGAAGACACTACAGGCAGGTACATCAACAGATTGATCAGGGCCGGCATATCAGTGTATTCGTGCCATACATCATTTGACAAGATGGAAGGTGGGAATAATGATTACCTGGGACAGGTACTTGAACTCAACAACATAGAGCCTTTTGACAACGGAAATGATTTCTGCAGGAAAGCCGTTACGCCTTTCGAGGTGACTTTTGCCGAGTTCATACACCGCGCAGCCGAGGCCCTGGAGATCAATGAAAAATTCTTCAATGCCTGCGGTGATCTGACCAGGACTATATATTCTGTAGGCTGGTGTACAGGCTCGGGAGTTGAATTTATTGAAGACGCCGTTGATGAAGGCTGCGATCTCTATATAACAGGAGATCTGAAGTATCATGATGCCCAGAAGGCGAAGGCAATGGACATATGCGTGTTGGATGCCGGCCACTATGGCACAGAAAAAATCTTCGTGGACAACATGGCTACTATACTGAGCAGGAAAACAAACTGCGAATTAATTAAATCAAAGATTGATATTAATCCGTTTATATGTTAGAATATCAAGTCATGGGTAGACCAGATGATCGCGTGCGCAAGCATGAGGAAAGTCCGGGCTCCACAGAGCAAGGATGCCGAGATAACGTCCGGCGTAGGTAACTATAGGGAAAGTGCAACAGAAACACACCGCCGAAACGGGTAATGCCGTGGTAAGGTTGAAATGGTGAGGTAAGAGCTCACCGGCGTCATGGAAACATGGCGGCCGTGTAAACCCCATCCGGAGCAAGGTCGAAAGGGCAGTAAGACGGTTGCTCGCCGTCGCCCGGTAGGTGGACCGCAAGAGCGTGCAGCGATGTTACGCCTCAGATAGATGATCGTCTAATACAGAACCCGGCTTATAGGGCTACCCATGATTTTTTTATACAATTACGATACAGAAAGGTGATTTTTTGGACAAAGAGAAAAATAACAAGAATTTGGATAAGAAAAAGTATAATGAAAAACTTGATACTGAAATAGAAAATGACGCCAATAAGATGGGTACTATGCCTGTCGGTAAGCTTCTGGCATCTATGGCGTGGCCTGCAATTGTGTCCATGACCATAAATGCCTTGTACAATATCGTAGATAGTATCTTCGTAGCTATGTTAAGCAAACAGGCTCTAACAGCTGTATCATTAGTTATGCCCTTGCAGCTGCTGATGATTTCAATGGCGGTGGGAAGTGCTGTTGGAGTTAATTCCCTTATAGCCAGAAGGCTTGGAGCAAGACGATATGACGAGGCTGATCAGGCTGCCGGTACCAGCATAAGAATCGGAGTTCTTAACTTCGTGATTTTTGCCGCAATAGGTTTGCTGTTAGCTAAGCCATTTATGGCGGCATATACTGACGACACACAGATATACAATTATGGAGTGGCGTATCTCAGAATCATTACTACTATGTGCATATTCAGCATGATACAGATACAGCTTGAGAAAGTTCTTCAGGCTACTGGAAACATGATAGCTCCTATGATTATTAGTTTAAGTGGAGCATTGACAAATCTCGTGCTGGATCCTATCCTGATTTTTGGATTACTTGGCGCACCAAGACTAGAGGTTGCCGGAGCTGCTCTTGCAACAGTTATAGGTCAGGCCGTAGGTATGACAGTAGCGCTATTCTTATTCTTTGGTAAAAAACACGATGTTATTATTAAAATAAAAGGCTTTAAAATGGACTGGAAAGTGGTAAAAGACATCTATGGGGTAGGATTGCCATCGATAATAATGCAGTCCATAGGCTCTTTTATGCTTTTCGGATATAACGCTATACTTGCCAGTTCAGCAACAGCTGTGGCTGTACTTGGTGTATATTTCAAACTGCAGTCCTTCGTATTCATGCCTGTATTTGGTTTGAATCAGGGAGCAATGCCTATAATGGGATATAATTATGGTGCCAGAAATCGTAAAAGACTGATGGATACATATAAACATGCATTGATCACGGCATTGGTCATAATGGCTATAGGAGTAGTCATGTTCCAGACAATACCACAGGTACTACTGAAAATGTTCAGTGCTGATGCAGAGATGCTGGCTATGGGAGTTCCTGCCTTACGTATAATCAGCATTTGCTTTATTCCGGCAGCTTTCGGCATTATGTGTTCGACTTTGTTCCAGGGTACCGGCCATGGAGTGTACAGTCTGTTCGCATCACTGCTGCGTCAGCTTGTATGTATATTGCCACTGGCATATGTTCTATACAATTGGCTGGGCATAACATGGTCATGGGCATCGTTTCCGTTGGCAGAAATCGTTGGCACGATTTACTCCGCTGTAATGTTGATGTATTTATACAAGAAAGAAATCAAAAATCTTTAGGGACAAGAGGAAAATACAATGAAATTAGGGATAGACATAGGTTCAACAACTGTAAAACTGGTTTTGATGGATGATGAAAATCAGATACTTTATTCAAAGTATGAGAGACATATGTCGAATGTTTTTGACAAGGTCGAAGAACTTATAGATGAGATGTATGAGAAAATGGGAGATATGCCATTGAAGGCTGTTATTACAGGTTCAGGCGGCCTTTCCCTGGCAAAACTAGTGGGCTTGCATTTCGAGCAGGAAGTAATAGCCTGCAGTAAAGCTGTGGAGGAATTGATTCCGCAGACTGATGTTGCTGTAGAATTAGGTGGCGAGGATGCCAAGATAACATTCTATGGTTCTACTATCGAACAGAGGATGAACGGTACCTGCGCAGGCGGCACAGGAGCTTTCATTGATCAGATGGCTATACTGCTGAATACAGATGCTCAGGGACTGAATGAGGCAGCTAAACACTATGAAATAATATATCCTATAGCTGCCCGTTGCGGCGTGTTTGCTAAAACAGATATACAGCCGCTTATCAACGACGGCGCAGCAGTGCCAGATCTGGCGGCATCTATTTTCCAGGCTGTAGTCAATCAGACTATAAGCGGACTTGCCTGTGGTCATATAATCAGAGGCAAGGTGGCTTTCCTGGGCGGGCCTCTGACATTCCTGTCAGAACTCAGGGCCAGATTTATAGAGACATTGCACCTGAAAGATGAAGACGTGATATTTCCGGACAATTCCAAGTACTTTGTCGCTATTGGTGCAGCTATGCTTACTGATCAGGAGAAGGAAATTAAACTTTCGTCCATAGTGCATAGTATGAAAACTGCCGACCAGACGCAACTGGCGGAGACTAAGCATATAGAGCCTTTGTTCAAATCACACGATGACTATAACACTTTCCTTAACAGGCACAATCAGGATAAAATCAGACGCAGAGATATAAAAAAGGCCAAGGGCAAAACATACCTCGGCATTGATGCGGGATCTACTACGACCAAAGCTACTCTGATAGATAGCGATAAGAATTTATTATATTCATTCTATAGAAGTAATGAAGGCAATCCAGTTGAGGCTGTAAGATGTATGCTGAAAGAACTGTATTCACAATTGCCGGAGAATGCTGTTATAGCAAATACAACGGTCACAGGCTATGGCGAAGGGCTTATAAAAGCCGGGTTCAGAGCTGACCTTGGAGAAATAGAGACTATGGCTCATTATAAAGCTGCGGAGGAATTCCTGCCTGGTGTAGATTTTATTCTTGATATAGGTGGTCAGGATATGAAGTGCATGAAGATAAAAGATGGAGCAATATACAACATCATGCTTAATGAGGCTTGTTCTTCCGGCTGCGGTTCATTTCTGGAGACTTACGCTAAATCAGTCAACCTGGACACGAATGCTTTTGCATCAGAAGCTCTTTTTGCAAAGAGCCCTGTAGATCTTGGCACCAGATGCACAGTGTTCATGAATTCCAAGGTTAAGCAGGCGCAAAAAGAAGGCGCTACCATAGGCGACATTTCTGCCGGCCTGTCTTACTCTGTCATAAAGAACGCTTTGTACAAGGTCATCAAGCTCAGAAATACTGATGAGGCTGGAGATAAGATAGTAGTCCAGGGCGGAACCTTTATGAACAACGCTGTACTGCGAAGTATAGAGAGAATTATTGGCAAGGATGTCGTAAGGCCTGACATTGCAGGGCTTATGGGTGCTTATGGCTGTTCTCTCATTGCCAAAGAAAATTATGTGGCAGGAACTAAATCCTCCATTTTAACTGAAGAAGAACTGGACAATTTCGCAGTTAAGCATTCAAACGGACGTTGCAAAGGCTGCGAGAACCAGTGCATACTTACTATAAATAAATTCAGCGACGGTTCAAGATTTGTAACGGGAAACCGTTGCGAAAAGGGCGCCGGTGGCGAAATGCACGAGAATAAGCTGCCGAACCTTTATGAATATAAATTTAAGAGATTGTTCCAGTATAAACCACTCTCGGATTTCGATGCTAAGAGAGGTACTATTGCTATACCTAGAGTTTTGAACATGTATGAGGATTATCCATTCTGGTTCACATTCTTTACGGAACTTGGCTTTAGAGTGGAATTATCTCCACATTCAACCAAGAAGATATATTCCATGGGAATGGAGACTATTTCTTCTGATACGGCCTGCTATCCGGCTAAACTGGTCCACGGACATATCAAATGGCTGGTAGACCAGGGTTACAAGCTTATCTTCTATCCGAGTCTGAACTTCGAGAAAAATGAGGATCCATCGGCTCCAAATCATTATAATTGCCCGATAGTAGCCACATATCCTGAAGTAATAGCCAACAATATGGATGATCTGCTTAATGAAAATATGGTTAAATTCCTGCATCCATTCCTGCCTTATGACAACGATCTGAGGCTTATGAAAGAACTGGCTGTGAATCTGGCACCTTATCATATTTCCTATGAGGAAGTTAAGCGTTCAGTCATCAGAGCCAGAGAGGAACAGACAACATTTAAAAATGATGTAAAGAAGCAGGGTGAATATGCATTAAAATATGCCAGAGACCATGGAAAGAAGTCCGTTATTCTGGCAGGCCGGCCATACCACCTTGATCCGGAGATCAATCATGGTATAGATAAGATGATCAATTCCTTCGACATGGTAGTACTTTCAGAGGACTCTATCGCTCATATGGCAAGTCTTGCAAGACCGATTCGTGTATTGGATCAGTGGGTATACCATAGCAGATTATACAAGGCGGCTGTCTTTGCCGGAGCCAACGATGATGTTGAACTGGTTCAGTTGAATTCTTTCGGTTGCGGACTGGATGCCGTTACTACAGATGAAGTTGAAGAAATCTGTGATAATAATAATAAATTATATACTGTATTGAAGATAGATGAGGTATCCAACCTGGGAGCAGCCAAGATACGTATTCGCTCTTTGAAAGCCGCTATGGATGAAAGAGAAAAGAATAAGGTCGCCATTACGACGAATAATGTATCTTTCAAGCGTAAGATATTCACCAAATCTATGAAAGAAAACTATACCATGCTCATACCTCAGATGTCGCCCATCCATTTCAAGTATCTGGAGGAAGCTATGAGAGCTTGCGGCTACAATGTAGAACTGTTGCCGCCGGTAGATAAAAATTCTGTTGAAGAAGGCCTGAGATACATTAACAACGACGCGTGTTATCCAACTATAGTAACATTGGGACAGATAATATCAGCCTTGAAATCAGGCAAATACGACCTGAACAAGACTGCTGTATTCATGTCCCAGACAGGCGGAGGATGCAGAGCCAGTAATTATGTGGCACTTCTGAGGAAAGCTTTGAAAGACATGGGCATGGAGCAGATCCCGGTAGTATCATTTAATGCTGTCGGCCTTGAGAAAAACCCGGGCTTCAAGATCACTGCGAAGATGGGATTCATGCTGGCCGTAGGCGTGATCTACGGAGACCTGGCTATGAGACTTTTGTACGCGACCAGACCTTACGAGAAGAACAAAGGCGAGGCCCAGGCAGTGTTAGACAGCTGGTACGACAGAATAGTCGAGAATGTTCTGCATTATAACAAAAAGGACTATTACGCTAATATCAAGGGCATAGTCGAAGACTTCGACAAGATAGAACGTCTGGACATTGAAAAACCTAAGGTTGGCGTTGTTGGCGAGATACTGGTCAAGTATCATCCGAACGCTAACAATAACATCGTAGACACTATTGAGGCCGAGGGAGGCGAGGCAGTCGTATTGGATCTGCTGGACTTTTTCCTTTACGGCATGGTGAACAAAAAATTCAACTTTGAGCACTTGTCAGGGTCATGGTCTTCCATGAAGATCAACGAGCTGGCTATCAAAGGTGTCGAATGGCTCAGGAAACCAATGAGAGCGGCTCTTGCCGAAAGCGAGCACTATACAGAGCCTGCGCATATAGAGCATACGGCTGAAGCTGCTTCACAAATCATTTCTATCGGAAATCAGTGCGGTGAAGGCTGGCTGCTTACCGGTGAAATGGTGGAACTGATCCACGGTGGAGTTGAGAATATAGTATGCCTGCAGCCATTTGCCTGCCTTCCAAATCATGTGACTGGAAAGGGAATGATGAAGGCCATAAGAAAAATGAATCCGAAAGCCAATATCGTAGCCATAGACTACGATCCCGGAGCCAGTGATGTTAACCAGCTTAACCGTATCAAACTGATGATGAGTACCGCCCATAAGAACATGGATGATGCGGCAATATAAGTTTTTGTTGAAAGTACTCCTGTATTGGTGTATAATATCACAGTGATTTTAGTTAAATATTAAATTTTAAATACATAGAAGGAGGTGTCTCCATGGGAAGACACGGTACAATTGCAGGTAGAAAGGCAGCACAGGACTCGAAGAGAGCTGCTTTGTTCACAAAGTATGCTAAGTCTATAACTGTAGCAGCCAAGGATGGAGGAGATCCAGAATACAATTCTGGCCTGCGTGTAGCCATAGAAAAGGCCAGGGGCATAGGAATGCCTAACGATAATATCACCAGAGCTATTAAGAAAGGCACAGGCGAGTTAGGCGGAGCCTCATATGAAGAGCTCAAGTTCGAAGGATATGGAGCAGGGGGTGTAGCAATAATAGTTGATTGTCTTACTGACAATACCAACAGAACTACATCAGCTGTAAGATCTATATTTGATAAGCATGGCGGAAACCTGGGAACTCCTGGTTGCGTATCATATATGTTTACAAGAAAAGGAGTTATCCTTATCGAGAAAAACGATTCTGTAGACGAAGATTCACTTATGGAAGCAGCTTTGGAAGCCGGCGCTGATGACCTTATCAACAATGATGACAGTTTCGAAGTTCAGACAGATCCGGCAGTTTATGCTGATGTAGATGAGGCATTGCGTAAGGCAGGATATGAACTTGTAGAATCAGAGATAGAGTATGTTCCGGCTGTGGAAAGTACACCTGATGACAGAGACTTGAGAAAACTCAAGAAACTGGTAGACTTCCTTGAAGACAATGACGATGTACAGAGTGTTCACAGCAACTGCTCTGTAGACCTGGAAGAAGTAGAATAGTGAGAAATGTGGTGACACTGTAAGAATAACGATTTAATTACGTAATTCTTCCTTTGTCACCATTTTTTAATCTCAGATATTGAATAAATGAGTCATATATAGTATAATAAATTAAGCCTAGAACATACGTTAAGGGCTCTTAATTGAACCTACACTTTTACAACGGGAATCCGAGGTTCGGCAGCGGATGTCATGCCTCCATTGTGTGGACTACAGAATCTGCTGACAGGGTACCCACCTATCTTATTGATAGGCGTCAATTAAGCTCTGACGGTGTTCCGGGTATTTTTTATGGGGAGAGGGATAGAATGAAAAAGAGATTATTAGTAGTAGCATTAGTTTTATCAGTGGCTGTTTCTATGGTTTCGTGTGGAGGCAGCACAACAAGTGCATATGCAAAAACAAGTAAACCGAAAGTGGCCAGCAGGTGTGCCATTGTTGAGGAAATGAGTACAGGTAAGGTCGTTTATAGCAAAAATGCTAATAGCAAGACCAGACCTGCTTCAATGGAAAAGATGATGATTGCTATTGTAGCATTGGAAAACATCAAGGATCTTGATGTGAGAGTAGCTACGGATAAAAGAGATTATGATTATATTAAGACTTTAGGACCAGGGAATTCAACGGGATTTGCCATAGGTGAAAAAGCTACGATGAGAGATTACCTTAATGGAATAATGATCTGGTCTAAAGCTGATGCGGCTATGACAGTTGCAAGATACTGCGGTGGAGGTAGCATCGACAGGTTTATTAAGATGGAAAACGCATTTGCTTCTAAATTGGGACTCAAGCACACGCATTTTGATAATGTTATTGGCTTTGATTCTAAGGGAACATACATGACATGCTCTGACTATGCGAAGTTACTTCGGTATTCTATGAAGAACAAGGAATTTAAGAAGATGTTCACTGGTAAATCCTATACTATAGGCCCAAATAATAAACGTAATAAGGCAAAGACAGTTCAACATGCCGAACTCAGAATAGCGGGAAAAAATTCCTTGATTAAAGGAGGAAAGCGCGGCTATACCGAAAAAGCTCAGAAGACTCTTGCTGCTTACGGAAAGATCAATGGCAAGGAGTATATTAGTATAACTACAGAAGCAAAAGGCACTAAGAATAATAGCTATCCGAATTTTACGGATACAGAAAAAATGTACAACTACATAAAGAGCAAGTAATGCACAGCACTACATTGTGATGTGCGAATTTAGAAACATATCATTGGCATAAGATGCCAATTGAAGATGATTTCTCAGAAGCATACAGCTAGAACAGCGCATGACTTCTTTGAAAAATAATTTAATAAGGAGGCTTACTAATGGAAGGTAAGCAACTAACTCTACGCGGCATGGTTATCGGTGTCATTGGATGCATTATTATCACATGCAGTTCAATGTTCATAGCACTGAAACTAAGCTCGCTGCCATGGCCAATTATGTTCGTGGCTCTATTCTCTATGGTTTTGTTAAAGGCAATGGGTAACACCAACCTTAATGAAATCAACGTAGCTCAGACTGCAATGTCAGCAGGCGCAATGGTAGCAGGAGGCATAGCCTTCACTGTTCCGGGAATTTATATAATGAATCCCAATGCAACTGTCAGCGCCCTTCAACTGACTGTGATCACTCTCGGAGGAGTGATACTGGGTCTGATTTTTACGGCACTTATTCGAAAGTACTTTATTGAAACTGAGGCTCTCCCTTATCCTATGGGCGAAGCCTGCGCAGACACTCTTGTAGCCGGTGATGAGGGCGGTAAGAAAGGTGGACTGCTATTCGGATCACTGGCAGTGGCCGGAGTATTCGCAGTATTGAGGGACTGGTTCAAGATCATTCCTACCACATGGTTCAGTAAGACTATGATGAAATATGGTTCTTACGGTGGTTTCTATTTTTCACCAATGCTGATTGCCATAGGATATATCATAGGTCCTGTTTTCATAGGAGTCTGGTTCCTGGGAGCCTGCATCGGAGATTTCGGTATACTCATGGGAGGTCAGAAATTCGGTTTCTTCACAGCTATTGAAGCAGCAAACATCAAACAGTCACTGGGAATCGGTCTTATGGTAGGTACCGGCATAGGTATTCTGTTGAAAGGCATCCTCCCTAAGGCTAAGTCAATGTTTGGTGCTATGTTCAGTAAGGATAACATCGGTGATTCCATACTCAGCATGAGATGGGCGCCGTTTGCTATGGTCATCCTGGCAGCTGTCTTTACGGTAGTCTGCAATATGGGCGTCATTCCTTCGATCATTACTATCCTGGGTGTGTGGCTAGCTACAGCTATGTCAGCTCAGTGTGTCGGTCAGACCGGCGTAAATCCTATGGAAATCTTTGGTATAATCATATTGCTGGCAGCTAAATGTGTCTCGGTATCTATGGGACAAAGTGAAGCTATTTTTGTTGCGGCTGTAGTTGCAGTTGCCTGCGGTCTGGTCGGCGATGTCATGAATGATTTCAAGGCAGGATATATTCTGCACACTGATCCAAAGGCACAGTGGATATCAGAAGCAATAGGCGGCATAGTAGGCGCCTTCGTTTCTGTCATAGTATTACTTGTAATAATCAAGGCTTACGGGCCTTATGCCATAGGTGATCCACAATTGTTCCCGGCAGCTCAGGCTGGAGCAGTAGCGGCAATGGCCGGCGGCATATCCAATATGCCGGCTTTCCTGATAGGTATGGTAGCAGCGGTCATCCTTTATTGGATGAAATTCCCGGTAATGACCTTAGGCTTGGGCGTGTATCTGCCGTTCTATATGTCAGTAACAGCCTTCGTAGGCGGAGCACTGAGGTTCTGTGTGGAAAAATTTGCTCCCGGCTATGAAGAAAAAACAAAGAATGGTGAAATAATCGCGGCAGGAGTTCTCGGCGGAGAAGGAGTCGTAGGAGTTGTAATAGCACTTATACTGGCGGTGCAGATAATAGCCGGTTAAAGAAGGTGAATACATGAATATAATAGACATTAATAATATTCATGGCTTCAAAATTGGTTCTACAGAAAATGCCGAGGCTGCCACGGGCGTCACGGTAATTATAAGCGAAGCAGGGGCCACTGCGGGCGTAGATGTCCGCGGCGGCGGCCCCGCTACCAGAGAAACCGATTTATTGAAACCAGAGAATATGGTTCAGCAGATCAATGCTGTAGTTCTATCCGGAGGCAGCGCATATGGATTAGAAGCAGCCTCAGGTGTTATGGATGAACTTGAGAAAAGAAATGTCGGATTCGAGACGGGCTTCGGACTTGTTCCGATAGTCTGCGGAGCGTCACTTTTCGACCTCTGCGTAGGAAAATCAGATGTCAGACCTGATAAGGCAATGGGCAGCGTAGCTGTTGAGAAGGCATTCCAAGGATCTTTTGAACACGGTAACCATGGCGCGGGCACAGGTGCTACCGTAGGCAAGTACAAGGGACCCGGGAGAATGATGAAAAGCGGGCAGGGCTCTTCTGCTATAGAAGTTGGAAAACTTCAGGTAGGAGCCATATCAGCAGTAAACGCCTTAGGCGATATATTCGACGAAGAAGGCACTGAAATAGCGGGCATGTTATCAGAGGACGGCATGAGTTTCACTCCAACTGCTGAAATCATAATGAAAGATATGAGTGAGCAGTTTGATGTATTCAAAGGTAATACAACTATAACATGTATAATCACCAATGCTATACTTACTAAAGCACAGTGTACCAAACTGGCGTCCATAGCTCATGACGGATACGCCAGAGCTATCAAACCTGTACATTCTACAGCTGATGGAGATACCATATTCGTTATGGCTTCAGGCGAGGTAGAAGTAAACTTCGACGCACTTGCTGTGGCGGCAACAGATCAGGTTCAAAGGGCAATTATCGATGGAACAAAGAAAGCAGAGTCGGCATACGGTTTGCTGGCCTATTCTGAAAGAAAAAAGTAATAAGGAGACCAACTATGAATAGTCAATAGAAAAACAGAAAAAGCTTTAAAATAGTTTTGAAGTAAAAGAGAGTACAACAAATAAAGCATCAACAGGTGCTTTCAAAATCTGAATATGGAATTAGTGAGTAGAAACAAC
>NZ_SNXO01000009.1 GCF_004362975.1 Aminicella lysinilytica
AAGTTGTTTAGATTATTATATGAATTGAACCGCCGTATGCCGAACGGCATGTACGGTGGTGTGAGAGGGGCTACTTGCTAGCCCCTACTCGATTGGGCGCGGCAGCCTGAGGCCTTTGCTGGGAGACCTAACCCGGCGAAGCATGAGCCGCTGGTAGGTCCCCTGTCAGGACCGCAGATGGCACAGAGCCACAGGCGTTGCGCCACCCAGGTTATCCTTATCATATTCTTGTGTTCTGTCGGGCAATTGGCCTGGAAGTGCCCCAGTCCTGAGACTGTGGGCGATATGGACATGATGCCCGAAAATGCCGGAATCATATCCGCCACATTGCCACAACTATTTAGGGAATTCTTGCGTCTATGAAAAACTTCTTAGTTAGATTAGTGTCCGGTATTCGCATACGAACCATCGGCCATGAAATATTCCTGATATAGAGGACTCGGCCACGAATATAGATCCATATGTTAAGTAAATTAGTGTCCGGCATTCGTTTATGAACCATCGGCCACGAAATATCCCTGATATAGAGGACTCGGCCACTATTCATCTTATATGAATGTGCACCTCAGCTATTATTGAAATCATTAAAGCCAAAATCAGGGATTATTTCAACTAGCGGGCCGTCTCTGAACCGGCAGCGATTCCGCAGGAGCAGGTGCAGTCACAGCCGCAGACGAGCTGGAAGAGCAGCTAAATATGGCCGCGCTGTTTAACGGCGAAAAAAATGTGACAGTGAAGGAATAACATACTTGTATGTTTATTCCGACAATGTCACCTTTTAAAGGCTTCGCAGAAGACTTTATATATTTCGCCTAGTTCGCGGCATATTCTGCTCTTCGCGAGTGAGGCTATATGACTGCCCGCGCACGAGGACCAGCAGACGGGACAGCGGCACGCAACTATTTCAGGAATTCCTCCAGCTTGCCGCTGAGACCTTCGGCCACGAAGTAACCCTCCTCATAAGCCTTCTTCAGCTTATCTTTGTTCATCTCCGTGCGGCCGATATCCAGAGGGCCCATAGGAGCGATGACGAAAGCAGTACCCTTTGTTACAGCCTCCCCGATATAATCAAGAGTCGCATTATAGTTGCGGTTGCGGTCAGACAGAGCTTTCAGCATGTTCGGATAGCGGTGGTACTTGGCCCGCAGCGCCGGCATCAGTGGCTGAGTCTCATGTTTCCTGTAGCCGCAGGGACGCGTCAGGACCAGGACGATCTTATCATTACCATCCTCCTCAGCCCGGCGAATAGGAATAGAATCAGCGATGCCGCCATCCATGTAAACATAGCCATCGATGGGCACCATGCGCGACAGTACAGGCAGGGAACTGGAGGCGCGGACATACTCCATATCCTCGTGCATGTCCTTGACCTCAGGGTACTCCGCCTCCCCGGTGATGCAATTGGTCATAGCCACGCGGAACTTCATGCCGCGGTGCTTGAACTCCTCATTATCTATGGGATAGAGCTTTTCCGGGATCTCGTGATAGAGAAAATCACTGCCGAAAAGATCGCCGGTCTTGCGGAGGCTCTTCATACTGCAATATCTCGGATCATCCACATAATCCGTTGATGTAGCGTAAGCCCTGCCCCTTTGTCCGCAGACATAACTGCAGGCGTGGCAGGCCCCGGCCGAAACCCCGTAAACATTGTCGAATCTGATATCATTGTCAAGGAAATAGTCGATGACTCCCGCGACGAAGATTCCTCTCATTCCGCCGCCTTCAAAAATAATTCCTGTGCTCATTTACCTTTCACCTCTATTGATCTGCCTGCTGCGAACAGGTACAAATACGATTCCCTGACAGGTTTGCCAAGACCTTTTTCCAGGGCTTCACTGTAGATTTCGATCTGTCTTCTGTAAAGTTCCCTGATCCTGGCTTCCTCGTCTTCAACAGCCTTGGACCTGTCGATCCAGTTTGTCTTGTAGTCCAGGAGCACTATGGCGCCGTCTTCCTCGAAACAGCAGTCGACGATTCCCTGAACTATGACATCCTCGCCTTCCATGGACATTTTCACATCGAAAGGCAATTCTCTATAAAGTTTACCACTTTCGTAGGCTTTGATACACCTTTTTCCCACATCTCCCGCAAAAAATTCTTCGATCCTGCCAAGGTCTATGGCGCTGACCTCCGTCGGCAGGAAAATACCTTTTGCGACAAAATCCGACACGGCAGCTTCCAGATAAGGCCGGCCTTCTTTGCCTGCCCGGCTGAAATCCAGGCGCTCCATTATGCCGTGGTAGACGGTGCCGCGTTCTGCGGCCGTCATCTGCCGCTCGCCCTGAAGGAACTTGGGTTTTTCCAAGGTGGGCGGTGACGTGCCTGCATCGGCTACCGGGGCTGGCGCTTCTGTCGAGGCTGGCGCTGCTCCCGGCGCTGGCGCTGCGTCAGACCCCGGCATTACCGCTGTGTCCAGCGGCGGCGCTGTGTCCGCGTTCTCACGGTTCAAAGCGCTGACTGAGTATTTCCCGCGGAGTTTCCTAGCTGCGGCATATGGATACTCGTATTCCAACCGCCTGCTCACCTGCGCAAAGGTTTCCGGATCCGGCTCGACCGTCATCAATATCCGGCTACCGCCTCGGGCTCTTCCGGCGACTTCCTTCTCGGGAGCCACCAGGCTGGCGCAGTCTATGATCTCAGTCTCAGGCATGACCTCCAGCAGATTCAGATATGTCGAAGTACTCGTAATAGAGTTCTCCTTAGCCTGCTGAAATTTCTCACCGTTGCTCACCGTGCCTGTCAGGAACAGCTTCTCCCGAGCCCTTGTAAATGCAACATACAGAACACGGATGTGTTCCTCAAGTTCTTCCTTTTTGATTTTGCTTACTATGATGTTATATGGAAGGGTCCTGTTTTCAGTGTGAGCGGCAGGATCCTCCAGATACATGCCCAGGCCTACATCCTTATGGAAAAGCACCTTACTCTTTCCGGCATCCTGCGCGTAGCTTAACTTGCTGCCGAGTCCGCTTACTATGACCATTGGAAACTCCAGGCCTTTACTTTTGTGAATTGTCATCAGCCGGACCACATCGTCGTTTTCACCAAGGAGCTTCACCTGGCCCATATCAACGTCTTTCTCCTTGACCGTATCTATATATCTTATGAAACTGTAAAGTGAACTCTGGCCGCTGGCCGAGAATGTCTCCGTCCTGTCGATGAGATACCTGAGATTGGCCTGGCGCTGAGTGCCGTCGGGCATGGCGCCCATGATCATATAGTAGCCTGTATCCAGTAGGATCTTCCAAAGAAATTCCGGCAGTGGCATAGCCAGTGACAGTTTCTTCCATCGACCGAGATCTGACAGAACGCGGCTGCATTTCCGTCGCAGCTCGTCGTCACCTTTTCTCTCACCAGCCTCATGGCCGCCCTCCGCGCCCTGGCTGCTGCTACCGTCATCGTCGGCGCCGGCGTAAGCCATGAATGCTTCCACATAGGAGCCCGACTGCCGGGCAAGGCGGATGTCCGCCAGCTGATCCGTGGTAAATCCGAATATCTCAGAACGCAGAACGCTGATAAACGCCACATCCTGATATTTATTATCTATTATTGACAAAAGGTTCAGGCACACATTGATTTCCATAGTGTCGAAGTAACCTTTATTATTGTCTATATATAAAGGTATGCCCTGAGAACTCATGATATCGTAGAATATCCCGGATTTAGTCATTGCGCGCATGAGAATGACCATGTCCCTGTAACGAAGCTTCTTCGTCTGGCCGGCTTTGGAATCATAGTACTCTTTGCCCAGATTTTCCTTGATGAGCCGGCATACTCCCAAGGCTTCTATCTCGCTTTTCTTCAGGTCGCGGATGGCTTCGTCGGCGTCATCCACTGACGATATGTCGATGACCTTAGCTTCAGGCGCAAAGGAAAACTCGCCGTCGTATCCGATGCCCGGGTATAGGCTGGCGTCGGCGTCATAGCCTTCCATGATCGGCTGAAACATCTTATTGATATTGTCCAGGATCACGGGCTTGCTTCTGAAGTTCCGGTTAAGGTCTATCTTCGCCGATTTTCCGTCTTCGCATGCGGCGAAGTCGCGGTATTTATTTTTGAAAATCTCAGGCTCTGCCAGCCTGAATTTATATATGCTCTGCTTGATATCGCCCACCATGAACAGGTTATCCTCGCCTTTGATCCTGTCAATGATAGCTTCCTGAAGGACGCTTGTATCCTGGTATTCGTCGATGAATACATAGAGGAACTTTTCCTTATAGAATTCTGACGTGCCCGGCTGTTTGAGTATGTCCAGACAATCGTGCTCGATATCGTTGAAATCAACCAGTTTCTTTTCCAGTTTCTTTTCCCTGAATATCCTGTCGAAATCCATGACCAGCTTCTGCAGTGTGCGGGCCTGGCCGCTGACTTTATTTATATCCGCCAGCTGGTTCTCTATAGTATCGCTAAAATACGATTCTTTCATGGTTTTGAAGGAGTCTTTCGCCTTGTCCCGGAGAGCACTTACCTGATCCTTGATCAGGGCATACTCTTCCTTCTCATCCTTGCCCGCCCTTAAAGTAGTCCACGACACATTAGAAAGGCCTGCCGAAAGACCAGCCAGGTCACCCTTTGTTGCCAGTTCAGAAAGCCCCGCGCACATGTCCATGTCCGGTTTGAATTTTTCAGCCAGGTTCTCAAGGCCATTATCCAGAAGCAGGTCATAGGCCGCCTTGGCATTGTCGAAGGCTGTTTTGAAAGTGTCGGCTACATCCTCCAGCATGAGGACCATGGCATCGGTTTTCATATAATCTCCGGGAGGCATTTCCAGTTCCCTTATCTTCGCGTCCAGAGTCTCGAAAGGCTCAGGCAGCGCCATGAGGGAATTGTGGACAGACTTGATCATGTCGCGAACGCTGTCATTACTGCGCTCGGAACCGTACCAGTCCAGGAAATCGTAGAAATCCCGATCATCATCTGCGAAACGGCTTTCCAGAAGATCGTCCAGTGCCTCTTCCTTCAGGACTGTGGACTGAGCGTCATCGCAGATAGTAAAGTCCGGCTCCATATCTATAAGATAGAAAAAATGGTGGATCACATCGAGAGCAAAGGCATGGAAAGTACTGATGCTGGCTCTCGGCATGAGTTCCAGCTGATCCTTCAGTTCCGGCACTTCTCTGGATTTTTCCTTCAGCGCCCTGCGTATCTTCTCCCGCATTTCCGAAGCGGCGGCGTTGGTAAAGGTCACCACGAGCATTCTGTCGATGGGCACGCCCTCTTCAGTGACCATCTTCTTGATGCGCTCTACAAGTACTGCCGTCTTTCCCGAACCGGCAGCGGCCGAAACGAGCAGATTCCTGTCTCTCTCGTCTATAGTCCTCTGTTGTTGTTTAGTCCAACCCATAATATTCTCTCCTGTGTTCAACTATTAAATTATACCAAATTATTGGTCATAAGTACATTGCTGATTACCGGCTCTTGTGTTATTATTTAGTCAACTACTGATATTTATTCGAGGATCGGAGTATTATAATGAATAACAAGAAACCAACAATGCTACTGATAATGGACGGCTACGGAATCAACGAAAGCAAACACGGAAACGCCATCGCCCAGGCCCGCAAACCTGAGCTGGACGCCATATTTGCCAAGTACCCGTGGACACGGCTTGACGCCTCAGGCAAAGCCGTAGGTCTTCCTGAAGGCCAGATGGGGAATTCCGAAGTAGGCCATCTGAATATCGGCGCAGGCCGGATAGTTTTCCAGGACCTGAGCCTCATAACCAACGCCATAGAGGATAAGAGCTTCTTCAGCAACGCTGCCCTTTGTGACGCCATGGACCACGTGAAGAAAAACGGCTCGACACTGCACCTCTTCGGCCTTTTGTCCGACGGCGGCGTACACAGCCACATAAGCCATCTCTTTGCACTCATGGACATGGCCAAAGCCCGGGGACTGACTGACCTTTGCGTCCATTGTTTCCTTGACGGCCGCGACGTTCCGCCAAGATGCGCAGAGGAATACATAGAAAGCCTGGAGCTCAAAATGTCCCAGGTGGGCATCGGCCGGATCGCCACTGTCGGCGGACGTTATTATGCCATGGACAGGGACAAAAGGTGGGACCGGGTGCAAAAGGCATACGATGCCATGACCCTCGCCACAGGCGTTGAAGTGGCTACTGGCTGCTCCGCAGTTGACGCCGCTTACGGGCGCGATGAAAATGATGAATTCGTCCTTCCGACAGTTGTCCTGGATGAGAACGAAAAAGCTTCATTAGTTGACGATGGAGATTCCATAATAATGTTCAACTTCAGGCCCGACAGAGCCAGAGAAATCACCAGAGCCTTCGTGGATCCGGATTTCGACGGATTTAGTCGAACTAAGGTTGTAAAGGATCTGAAATATGTCTGCATGACGGAATATGACGCAACTATGCCTAATGTGGAGATTGCATTCCCGCCGGAACATCTGGACAACACTCTGGGCGAATACGTGTCAGGCCTTGGCCTCAAACAGCTGAGAATAGCCGAGACTGAGAAATACGCCCATGTGACCTTCTTCTTCAACGGCGGCGTAGAAGCGCCGAACCCGGGTGAAGACAGAATACTGGTCCAGTCGCCTAAGGTGGCCACCTACGACCTGCAGCCGGAAATGAGCGCCTATGAAGTCAGGGACAAAGTCCTGGAGCAGATAGCCGCTGATAAATACGACATGATAATACTGAATTTCGCCAACGCCGATATGGTGGGCCATACTGGTGTCATCCCTGCAGCCATCAAGGCCATAGAAACACTCAACGCCTGCGTGCCGCCAATTGCTGACGCTGTCCTGGCCAAAGGCGGACAGATACTCCTGACAGCTGACCACGGCAACGCCGATGTGATGCTGGATGATGCCGATAATGTAGTCACGGCTCATTCTCTGAACCAGGTACCCCTGGTACATATCGCCGCTGATCCTGTAGAATTCAAGGACGGCGGAAAGCTGGCCGACATAGCGCCGACTATGCTGACACTTATGGGGATAGAAGTGCCGAAAGAAATGACAGGAAATGTTCTGATAAAGTAGTTGAAACTTAAAAGTCCGAAGCAGCGATTAAACTGCTCCGGGCTTTTTGATTGCATTTATTTTCCTTCATATGGGCTGTATCTGCCGATGAGCTCCTCTGCGACTTTGATACCGTCGCAGGCAGAACTGGTTATACCGCCTGCATAGCCGGCTCCCTCGCCTGCCGGGTAAAGTCCCTTGATGGCAGTGCTCTCGAAATTCTCGCCTCTGACGATACGAACCGGCGATGAACTTCTGGTCTCAACAGCCGTGAACACAGCGCTGTCCTCGTCGAAACCTCTGAGTTTCTTGCCGAGTTCAGGCATTGCTTCTCTGATGTCTGTAACAGCAAACTCCGGCAGACACTCGATTACAGCCGTTGCAGAATCTTTTCCATCTCTGAATTCACCCCAGGTAGTCTTAGGCGCTTTGTATCTGCCGCCGCCGTTTTTATATGCCATGGCCTCGTATTTCTCCTGGAATTCAACGCCGGCCAATGGGGCATCGCTTCCGAAATCCTCAGTCCGAACATCTACCAGCAGGCCGCTGTTGGCAGTTCCGCTGTTTCTGGATCTGAAACTCATACCATTAGTAACCACATGACCTGACTCAGAAGACGCCACTATGACCTCGCCGCCGGGGCACATACAGAAGGTATAAACGCCTCTGCCGTCCTTGCAGTGATGAGCCAGCTGATAAGTAGCGTGAGGCAGATGCTCGTCGCCTGCCGCCGCACCGTACTGAGCCTTATCCACCATTTCCTGAGGATGCTCTATGCGGACCCCTATGGAAAACGGCTTCTGTTTCATCTCCACTCCGGTCTCAACGAGACTGCGCAGAGTATCACGGGAACTGTGGCCTATAGCCAGGACCACATTGTCCGCCTCTGTGTTTATGAGCTGATAACCTGTCTGTACCATGAGCCCCGTCACATGACCCTCTTCAACATTGAGATGATTCACCCTGGCGTCGAATCTGATTTCGCCGCCCAGACGTTCCACCTTCAGCCTAATATTTTTCACCACCTGGCGCAGAACATCCGTACCGATATGTGGTTTTTGTTTATATAGTATATCCTCGTTGGCGCCGGCCTCGACGAACTCCTCCAGGACCTTGCGGATCCGCGGATCCTTGATGCCTGTAGTCAGCTTGCCGTCAGAAAAAGTACCTGCCCCGCCTTCGCCGAACTGCACGTTACATTCAGGGTTGAGGATGCCCTTCTCCCAGAAAGCCTTTACCTCCCTGATGCGGTCCTCCATAGCGTAGCCCCGTTCCAGAACCAGCGGTCTGTAGCCTCTCTCAGCCAGAATCAGGGCGCAGAACATACCGCAGGGTCCGAATCCGATTATGACCGGCCTGCGTTCCATTATCTCCTTGCCTGCTTCCACCTGTTTGTAACTCATATCCGGAGCTTCCGGCAGATCCAGTTTAACGTCCGAAGAGAAGTCCACAGTGTAGACCTTCTTTATGTCCGATTTCCGCCGGGCGTCAATGGAATCCCTGATGATCTCCACATCGAAGATCTTGATGGTATCCTTATGTCCCTTGCCGTATCTGGCCGCGATCCTCCGCGGCAAAACATTGACGGATTCATCTATGCCTAATTTCACCTGATTCAGTCTATATCTTATTACTCTCATCTGCTCATACCTCTTCCTGCCCTGATGCCGGTCTCCCATGCGTTCTGCAGATTGAATCCGCCGCAGGGGCCGTCATAGTCCAGCACTTCGCCTGCGAAATACAGGCCCTTAACAATTTTTGATTCCATAGTTTCTTCATCTACCTGGGCAAGGGGCACGCCGCCACGGGTTATCTGGGCGAAATCCCAGCCCTTAAGGCCTTTCGGGCGCAAAGGCCAGCCTCGCAGGAGTTCCGCCATGGCTTTCACGTCTCCGCCGGACTTTTCATATATGGCCCGGCCTATGGGCTGACGCACCAGGGAATCCAGGATATTCTCTCCGGCCAGGTCTTTCATATGTGCCCGCTGGCGCAAAAAGTTCTCTATGTCTCCTCCCTTTGGGAAGAAGTCCACGAGGATCTCATAGTCGTCGAAACCACCCTTCAGGTTCTTTCCCTCCGGTAAAATCAAAAAACGTGAAAGGTCGAATACGCAGATTCCGGAAATACCGTACTTGGTAAACTGTACTTCCCCTGCTTCTTCGAAAACCTCTTCGCCTTTATATTTCAATATGACTCTCGCCTTGGCACGAATGCCTGCGAAAGCCTTCATATCATCGTATGTTTCTACTGCCGTAAGAGCCGGAGCCAGTCTGGTCACACTGTGTCCCAGGGATTCTGCCAGCTTGTAAGAGTCCCCGGTAGTTCCGAAAGCCGGGCCGGCCTTGCCGCCCCCTGCAATAAGCAGCTTCCTGCAATCAATAGTATGCAGGCTGCTCTTTGTGCCATAGGTCACATGAAAACCCCCGGCATCATGAGTTACGGCGCTGACATGAGCATCACACCGGACTTCGACACCTTCCGACTTATTTCGACGCAGGAGAGCCTCGACTACGTCGGAAGCGTCTTCTGTATACGGGTAAAACCTGCCAGCCTCGTCTTCACGGGTCAGAAGGCCTAATGTCTGAAAGAATGACAGAGTCTCACGGTAGCCCGGGCAATTCTCATTAGAAAGATTGCACTTGCCGTTACCTGTAGCCAGCAGCTTCCTGGCAGGCTCATGCTTCTTCTCGAGAATAATGACCGACGGATCCCCGCCGCTTTTTTTCAGAGCGATGGCTGCCGTCAGTCCCGATGCGCCGCCGCCTATGATGCATGCGTCATACATTTTCTTTCATATCCTCATCGACTATATCATTAACGAGTTCGTTGAAATCCTTACTGTTCTCCGCTTCCTTAGCGGCCTTCTTGGCATGGCGGGCCTTTCTGATAGCACGGCGCACTTCCTTATGGGCCTCTTCAGCGGCTGTTTCCGCCTCTTCAAGTTTCTCTTCCTTAGTCTTCAGAATATCCGGTTTGACATAGGTCATGTCGTAACCGAACTTGATGACAGTGGCTCCCTGGATCGCGAAACATATGCCCAGAATAGCCAGTACCGACAATGGGTACAGCAGATTATTGAAGAATGTGTACAGGCCGATGACTATGTTCAGGGCACTGATGACCAGGTCCCAGTAGAAGTCGAAATCTCTGACTATATTGGCCCTGTCGACCTTCAGCTGCGTCAGAACTACGAAGCCTCTGATACCGGATATCATGACCCACATGCCGAAGACGACGGGCACTGCAATGTCTGCCGCCAGCTGGCCTGTAAGCACTACGACTCCGAGGATGAAAGTTGTCAGTCCCTCTGTAAGGAGCCAATGCTTCTCTTCATTGTTATCCAGGGATTTCCTGTATGAAATGCACTCGAAAATTCCTACTATAATAAGTATTATGCCAATGGGGAACGCCATCGACATGAATGACAGTCCCGCGTTAGCTATGCAAAACACTCCGAAAAGAGTGAATAATATGCCTGCTGCAATTGTAACTATTCGCACTGATATACCTCCTGAAAGTAATTGTAACATCAATCATTATACTTGGGTCCCGGACATAAGTCAAGAAAGGGGCCCCGCCCGGATCAATGCATGAGCAGTCTGATGATCTTATCTTTCAGGGGCGTGTAAGGTCTGTATCTCACCGGCAGATCCAGCCAGGTGCCCTTACTGACGATGCTCCTGTAATGGGTGAATGTATCGAAGCTCTTCTTTCCGTGATAGGAGCCCATACCTGAGGCTCCCACTCCGCCGAAAGGCATTCTGGAAGTAGCCAGATGTATGATTGTGTCGTTGATGCAACCGCCTCCGAAGGAACAGCATCTGAGGACCCTGCGCTCAGTGGATTTGCTGGCCGTGAACAGATACAGGGCCAGAGGTTTTTCGTGGGATATTATGTATTCTATACAGGTGTCTATGTTGGTGTAGGTGATCATCGGCAGAATCGGTCCGAAGATCTCTTCCTGCATTATAGGCGAGTCAAGGCTAACATCGTCCAGCAGTGTCGGCTCTATGAAACGACGCTCAGGATCCGTGGTTCCTCCGACTACGGCTCTGCCGCTTTCCAGAAGTCTGCTGACTCTGTCGAAATGCTTCTGATTTATTATTACGTTCATGTCGCTCATATCTCCGTCAGGGAAGAAGTCGCTGATGGCCATCTGGTATTCTGTAATGAACTCTTCCTTAACGCTTTCATGGATAAACATATAATCCGGCTCCACACAGGTCTGGCCTGCGTTGAGGACCTTGCCGAAGGCGATGCGCCTGGCTGCGATCCTGATATCCGCCGTCTGATCTACGATGACCGGGCTCTTGCCGCCCAGTTCCAGAGTCATCGGCGTCAGATATTTCGCGGCGGACTCCATGACCATGTGCCCCACTGCCGGGCTTCCTGTAAAGAAAATATAGTCGAATCTCTGCTCCAGAAGCTTGGAATTTTCCTTCCTGCCTCCCTGGACAACTGCTATATATTTAGGCGGGAATACCGAATGTATTATCTCGCCAATGGCTGCGCTGGTTGCCGGCGCGTAGGCCGACGGTTTGATGACAGCCGTGCATCCGGCGGAAATTGCTCCGATGAGCGGCTCCAGACAAAGCTGGACCGGGTAGTTCCAGGGTGACATTATGAGGGCAACGCCGTAAGGCTCCGGGGATACGTAAGACCTGGACGGAAACTGCGCCAAAGGCGTGATTTTCTCTTTGTCCATAGCCCAGCTTTCCACGTGCTTCAGGTGATAACGGATCTCGTCCAGGACCATGCCCGTCTCCGTCATATAAACCTCCAGAGGACTTTTGTTCATGTCCTCCTTCATGGCCTCGTTGAGAAGATCCTCATTATCCTTGATAGCGCCTGCCAGCCGCCTGAGCATGGCCCGGCGGAATCTGACCGACCTGGTTCCCCCTGTGTTGAAGAAATTTCTCTGCATTTTTACAAGTTTTTCTATATCCATATTTACGCCTCTTTTCGAATTTTATCGTTAGTAAGATTATAATTCTTTCTCTTTCCACTTGCAAGAACTTCCGTTTGCCACAGGGCCAAAGTCGGGATATAATATAGCCATGGATAGAGTGATTTTACATTGTGATATGAATAGTTTCTTCTGCTCCGTGGAACTTCTGGACCACCCGGAGCTGGCCGGCGTACCGGTGGCAGTCAGCGGCAGTGCAGACAGCCGCCACGGTATTATATTGGCAAAAAACGAGCTCGCCAAGAGGGCCGGCGTCGTGACGGCGGAGACCATATGGCAGGCCCGGCGCAAGTGCCCGTCCCTGGAGCTTTTGCCGCCCCACCATGAAAAATACCATGATTACAGCGCCCGCATCAACAAAATATACCTTGAATATACGGATATGGTGGAGCCTTTCAGCGTTGACGAGTCCTGGCTTGACGTAACGGCCAGTCAGAAACTCTTCGGCACGGGCCGCCCGATTGCAGATAGGATAAGGGCCCGGGTCCACGAGGAGCTGGGACTGACTCTATCTGCCGGCGTGTCATATAACAAAATTTTCGCTAAGATGGGCAGTGAGTATAAGAAGCCTGACGCGACTACGGAGATCACCCGCGACAATTACCAAAGCCTTCTCTGGCCTATGGCCATTGAGGAGATGTTTTTCGTGGGGTTCGCCACGGCAGGAAAACTCCGCGGCGTAGGTATCAATACTATAGGAGATCTGGCCAAGGCCGACCCCAAGAGTATGGAGTCTCTTTTGGGCAAACAGGGACCACTCCTGCGTTCTTACGCCCGGGGCGAAGACACCAGTCCCGTCTGCCTCTTCGATCAGCGTGACAAGATCAAATCCGTAGGAAACGGCTTCACTTTCAAGCGCGATCTCACAG
Source organism: Aminicella lysinilytica (assembly GCF_004362975.1). Lineage (GTDB taxonomy): Bacteria > Bacillota > Clostridia > Peptostreptococcales > Anaerovoracaceae > Aminicella > Aminicella lysinilytica. The sequence goes on from NZ_SNXO01000009.1 coordinate 12,820, forward strand.
GCCGCGATGATATAGTGACAGCTCTTCTCAGCCTGTCCGATACAGTTGCAAGCCGCCTGCGCAAATATCAGATGAAGGCCTATGGCGTCAAGGTCGACATCAAGGATCCCAACTTCAAGAGCATATCCCGCCAGAAGCAGCTGGCGTCGCCGACTAATCTTGCTGATGAAATAAGAAAAAGCGCCATGGAGATCATCGATTCCTCCTGGCGCCTCTCCGATCCTATCAGGCTCCTGACGGTGACCGCCATAAACCTGGTAGATGAATCCGAAAGCGAACAGCTTTCCATATTTTCTGATGTCAACGCTGCCCGTGAAAAGAGCGAATCCGTTGAACGCACTATGGACGAGATCCGCCGAAAATTCGGCGACAGTTCCATAGGTTTCGGTCAGTTAATCGGCAACGATATCGGCATTGACCTGTAAGACCAGCGCCGGCAGTTTCTGTCAGGCCCGGGCTCGCCGCTTATAGAGCCTTGATGGCCTCGACTAAAGGCCCGATAGCGCTCATATCCCTCAGGTCACAGCCGTTTCTCATACGGTCTATGAGAGAATTGCTTTCTGCCGTCTGCCCCTTGGCGTCACCCTCACCTATTAGTTTCAGTGTGAAGCCCATTATCTGCTTGTCCACGCCCGTGTTCTTGGCAGGATCATAAGCCCCCGGCAGGAAATAACAAGGCAGGCCCTCCAGCCTTTTGACGAAATTTATCTCCCGGCACTGCTGGCAGTTTTCCTCGTGATCCACCGTTATGCCAACAGCGAAAACCATGATCTTTTTCTCGCAGAGACCTTTGTTCCAGTTTTTCTTGAGAAATTCTATTCCCTTGATACCGCCGGAATAAATGCCGCCGCCGTAAACTATGACATCATAATCTTTAATGTCCTTATACTTGACCTTATGGGCGTCGAATAGATCTCCTCCGACTTCTTCCGCCACTTTCCGTGCGTATTCTTCAGTTGTTCCGTGTTTGGAATAATAAACTACCGCTATTTTACTCATTTACTCAATACTCCTATCAGATCGTACATTTCCATATCCAGTTCTCTGGTCTGCTCCAGGGCTTCCAGCAGATCGAATGACACTATGGCTCCGTCTTCTGTGCCTATGGCCTTGCTCTCAGAGTCCTCCTTCAGCAGATCTACAGCCTTGGAGCCACAGAGAGTAGCCAGTATCCTATCTCTCATTGTCGGAGAACCGCCTCTCTGAAGATATGACAGAATGACCATCTTGGTCTCTCTGCCCGTGCGCTTTTCTATTTCATCGACCAGTTCCTGGGTAGTGATATCAACGCCCTCAGCCTTGATTATTATGCTATGCTGCTTGCCCCTGTTGGCGCTCATGACTATCTTCTTGCATAGGGCCGTCACATCGTAAGGAAGCTCAGGTACCAGAATATCCTCGGCGCCGCCGGCCAGACCTGCGAAGAGAGCTATGTCGCCACAGCGTCTGCCCATGACCTCGATGACCGTAGTCCTCTCGTGAGAAGACGACGTGTCCCTTATCTTGGAAATAGCCTCCAGTACTGTAGTCACAGCCGTGTCGAAGCCAATAGTAAAATCCGTATATCCCAGGTCGTTGTCTATAGTCCCCGGAAGTCCCATGACCTTGATGCCCTTCCGCGTCAGATCCGCAGCTCCGTGAAGGGTCCCGTCTCCGCCGATGACTACCAGACCCTCTATGCCGAAGGTGTCCAGCATGGCGATAGCCCTGTCCACGCCCTCTTCAGTTCTGAACCGCTCGCTCCTGGCGGTCTTCAGCATAGTCCCCCCACGCTGCATGATATCGCCTACAGAATTCCTGTCCATCTCCTCGATCTCGCCGTCGATGAGGCCCTCGTAGCCTCTCTGTATACCGTAGACCTCAAGGCCTTTATCTATACCGCACCGTACCACAGCTCTGATTGCCGCATTCATTCCCGGAGAATCCCCTCCGCTGGTAAGTACTCCTATCCTCTTCATCTTAGCATCTCCCTTCACCTTTCGATTTTCACATTGCTGTTGCCGACTATGGCCCCAAGCTGTGACTTCAGACCTTCCGACGGCTCTATTCCCGCCCTTGGATCGGTCCTGACTATTTTCCCGTTCTGCAGGTACATGAGGCCTGTGGCCCCTCCGTGATTCCTGCGGAACAGTTTATGAATGAGTTCAAGGGTCTCGGCCTCGTCCACCTCTGCAGGTATCCTGACCTTGACTATGGCTCCGTCCTCAGTATCCTCTATGGCCTCATCCATATCCACTACGGAATCCGCCAGAAGCTTCGGCACTTCGCCCTCCTTGAAGTTGAGTTTTCCCTTGATTATGACCACCTTGTCCGGCATTATATCCTGCTGGCATCTCTCGTAAACATTAGGGAAAACCACTACCTCCACAGGGCCGTAAAGGTCTTCCATGTCAACAAAAGCCATCATTTTGTTATTTTTTGTGACCAGATTTTTCTTGCCGGTGATCATGCCCGCCATGACGACCTTCATGCCGTCATAAATGTCCGCGCCGCCTTCTGCCATTCCGGCCTCGGCCATGTCGGCGTCTTCATCATCGGCAGTTCCCACCGCCTGGAGATCCTTGGCTGTCACCGTTGCCAGCTTGTCGATGCGGCCTGCGTACTCGTTCAAAGGGTGGTCCGTAATATACACGCCCAGCATTTCCTTCTCCATGGACAAAAGGACCTTCTTGCTGAAGTTTTCTACCTTAGGTAGCTGGCCGCTGGTGTCGCCGGTGTTCATTTCCTCGCTGCTGGTCTGGAACAAAGACATCTGCCCGGCGATGTTTCTCCTGGCGTCGTTCTGAGCGCCCTCCATGAGCCGCTCGTAGACGGCCAGATGAGCTGCCCTGTTAGGATTCAGGCAATCCAGAGCGCCGGCCTTGATGAGGCTTTCCACGGCTTTCTTATTGACTACGCTTACATCTATATTGCTTATGAACCTGAAGATGTCCTCCGGTTCGCCCTTGGTCTCTCTGGTCTCGATTATATTCTCTATGGCGTTTTCACCGACGTTCTTCACGCCCATAAGGCCGAATCTTATCTTGCCGTTGACGACGGTGAACTTCTTGCTGCTTTCATTTATATCCGGCGGCAGGACTTCAATGCCCATTTCCTCGCAGTTCCTGATGTACTTGGAAATAGACGTGGCGTCGCCCATGACGCTGCTCATGAGAGCGGCCATGAATTCCACAGCGTAATACTTCTTCAGATAGCCTGTCTCGTAGGCCACCACGGCATAAGCCGCCGCGTGGGATTTATTGAAGGCGTACTGAGCGAAGGTCTCCATGTCGGCGAAGATGCTCTCTGCCGCTTCCTGAGATATGCCATTGCGCACGCTACCCATGATCTCTATGTTGCCATTTTCGTCATCCTTGCCGTGGATGAAGTATTCCTTCTCCTGAAGCATGACATCCCGCTTCTTTTTACTCATGGCGCGGCGAACGATGTCCGAACGGCCGAAGCTGTAGCCGGCCAGATCCCGGACGATCTGCATTACCTGCTCTTGGTATACCAGGCAACCGTAGGTAACGTCAAGTATGGGCGCCAGTTCTGGCGTCACGTACTTGATCCTCTTCGGGTCCTTCTTATTGGCTATATATGTCGGTATGGAGTCCATAGGGCCCGGTCTGTACAGTGATATCCCGGCCACTACATCCTCGAAGCATGTAGGCTTCAGATTCTTCATGAAGGAAGTCATGCCGGCGCTTTCCAGCTGGAAAACTCCCTCGGTGTTGCCCCTGGCGATCATGTCGTAAACGGCTCTGTCATCGTAGCCCATTCTGGCGAAATCTATAGTGTCGCCGCAGTCCTGCCTGATAAGTTCCAGGGCGTCTCTGATGACAGTCAGGTTCCTCAGTCCCAGGAAGTCCATCTTCAAAAGGCCCAGCTCCTCTATAGTCGTCATGTTGAACTGTGTGGCCACGCCCTTATCTGTCATGTACAAAGGTACATATTCGTCTAATGGCAGTCTGGAGATAACGACTCCCGCCGCATGGGTAGATGCGTGGCGCGGCATTCCCTCCAGGGCTCTCGACATGTCCAGGACCTTGGCTACCCGTTCGTCGCTGTCGTACATGGCCTTCAGCTCCGGGTTGGTGTTCAAAGCTTTCTCTATGGTCATGTGCAGATCGAATGGTATTGCCTTGGCGATCTTATCTGTGTCGGCGTAGCTCATGTCCAAGGCTCTGCCTACGTCTCTTACTGCAGCCTTGGCCTTCATTGTCCCGAAGGTTATTATCTGGGAAACATTGGCTTCCCCGTATTTTCTCTTAACGTAATCTATTACCTCGCCTCTGCGCTCGATGCAGAAATCCACATCGATATCAGGCATGCTGACTCTCTCAGGATTGAGGAACCGTTCGAATATCAGGTTATATCTTATAGGATCGATGTCGGTTATCCTCAGGCAGTAGGCCACCAGACTTCCGGCGGCAGAGCCTCTTCCCGGTCCCACCATGATCCCGCTGTTCTTGGCGAAATTAATGAAGTCCCAGACTATGAGGAAGTACTCCACATAACCCATGGATTCGATGACTCCCAGTTCATATTCCAGCCTCTTCTGAAGCTGAGCTGTCACTGTGTCATATCTGTCCTTAAGGCCTTCAGCACAAAGCTCCCTGAGATACTGCTGGTTGGTCTTTCCTTCCGGCGGCAAAAATTCCGGCAGGTGGTATTCTCCAAAGGTGAATTCCACATTGCATTCCTTAGCGATCTTCTCTGTGTTATTAACTGCGTCAGGCGCGATCCCATCGAAAAGCTTCCGCATTTCTTCCTCGCTTTTCAGGTAGAACTGATCGTTGGGAAAGCGCATGCGATGTTCATCGTAAATAGACGTTGCGGTCTGAATTGCAAGGAGCACGTCGTGGGCCTCGGCATCGGACTGTCTCACATAGTGGACGTCATTGGTGCAAACCATAGGTATGCCAAGTTCCTTGGACAGCCTGACGATCTCCGGATTGATGAAGGCCTCTTCCTGAAGGCCCTGATCCTGAAGTTCCAGATAAAAATTCCCCGGTCCGAAAATGTCCAGAAGTTCTGCGGCTTCCTTCCTGGCCCCGGCGTAATCTCTGTTCAAAAGGCGATTCTGCACGTTTCCTGCCAGGCAGGCGGACAGTGCGATTATACCGTCGCTGTGAGTTCTGAGCATGTCCCTATCTATGCGCGGCTTATAGTAAAAGCCCTTGGTAAAGCCTGCGGAGACGATCTTGATGAGATTCTTATACCCTTCGTTATCCTTTGCCAGCAGCACAAGATGACCCTGATACTTATCTTTGTCAGGATCTTTGTCAGCCATAGTGCGGGCCGCCGTGTAGACCTCGCAGCCTATGACGGGATGTATGCCCTGCTTCTTGCACTCTTTGTAAAAGTCTATAACGCCGAACATGACGCCATGGTCAGTGATCGCGAGGGAGTCCATGCCCAGTTCTTTGGCTCTGGCCACCACATCAGTTATGCGGGCGGCGCCGTCCAGCAGGCTGTATTCCGTATGAACGTGTAAGTGTGTAAATGCCATTTCCGTACCTCTTATTCAATGGTATTATTGTACCATTAATTTCACTGATATGGTATAATGTAATCAAATAATTTAGTAATTTTGGGGAGGTAATCACATATGAAATTTCTTATAGTAGACGCCTTTACGGAAACTACCTTCGGCGGCAATCCGGCCGGAGTCGTTCTGCTGCCTGAGGGCGCAGATTTTCCATCGGATGAGACTATGGTCAAGACCGCCGCTGAGCTGAGATATTCTGAGACGGCGTTCATCAAAGTCCTTGGAGATAACGAGTTCAATATCCGCTACTTCACGCCGGCTGCTGAAGTGGATCTCTGCGGCCACGCCACTATTGGTTCTTTCTGCGCTCTGCAGCACCTGGGCCTGATCAAGACCGGCGACACCTGTGTCAATCACACCTGCGCCGGGGATCTGGAGATAAATGTCGGCGATGGCTTCGTCATGATGGAAATGGCAACGCCGCAGGACCTGGCTACTATTGATACACCTGAGGCTCTCGAGGAGCTTTACAATGTTATGGGTACAAAATATGACTCGTCTAAAGTCACGCTTCTGCCGAAGCTGATTTCTACGGGTCTGCCTGATATAATGATGCCTCTTGCGACTCAGGCTGATTTAAATGCAATGGAGCCTGATATGAAGGCGCTTTCTGCTCTGTCTGAGCGTTACGGAGTGACCGGCGTCCACGCCTTTACTCTGGATTCAGAGGAAGGCGTAACTGCCCACTGCAGAAATTTCGCTCCTCTATATGACATCGACGAAGAAGCAGCTACGGGAACTTCCAACGGAGCCCTGACCTACTACTTCCTTCTGAATAAAATAATCAAACCGGTGGATAAGTGCAAGATCATTCAGGGCGAAAGTATGGACAGGCCTTCGATAATCCTTTCGGAAATCGATGCCAGCGGCGCCGACTGCAAAATCAAGGTCGGCGGCAAAGCAGTAGTTCTGGCCGAAGGAGAAATAAATATATAAGGGCCGCGGCAAAGTTCAGTTGGATTATTTTCCTTAATAATGAACGATCCTGTGGATTATTTTCCTTAATAATGATTAGAATTGTCAGATAAGTGTACCTATTGATTATGATATTCTTTAGTGATATAATTAGGTGAAGTTAGTTCGCACAAGTAAACGGAGGTGTTTATTATGGCAAAGGAATCAATTTTAGAAAAGGCTTATATCCAGGCAACAGATAACATGTCTACAAGCGGCGTTGATAAGGATGCAGCTTTCCAGACAATCAAGTTCGAAATGGTTGCTTATTTCAGCAAACACGATGCCAATGTGACAGAAGCCGAAATCGAAGAATACATTAAGGTCCAGACCGGTGAACTCGACGAAGCTCTATCCGACTATTCGATGATCCAAATGGATAAGAGAATCTAGCCATTACGCGCTGGATCCGAACTACATTGACCAAACAAGACTAATACTAAGAGCTGCCCTTAAGAGTGGCTCTTTTTCTGTGAAAATGGCCCGCCCCCCTAAAACCGACCTGCCCCCAAATACTTACCCAGACCGGTTGGCTATTGTTCCATCAATGGTACCTTTATGCACAAGTTTATGCATCAACCTATTCATCTTCGCAAACCTTGATCAAAAACGTCCCTGCCGACTTGAGGCAGGGAGTGGCCACGCGGCCAGCGGACGGCCGTAGGCCTTGTAGCGCAAGCGTTTCAGGCGATGTAAGCATTTCAATTCGGCCCTGGTAGCCATAATTCAGGCCCACTTCAGGGTGCTTTTGCGCAATTTGGATGCCCATTTCCCATCACGATCCTAGACTTATATGCAAAGTACAGCAACGAAAAAGTTGTTGGAGAATATTCTGGTGTTTGGAACATGAATATTCCCAAACCGGGCATAGCGGTCCAGAGCCCTTGGGGTAGGCTCGCCCGCGGATTGGAAGGAGTGGAATGTCCTCCGATACTGAGTTGAAAGTCCTCCACGCATTGGGGGGAATGTCCTCCGCGCATTGGGGCGAAAGTCCTCGCGCATTGGGGCGAAAGTCCTCCGCGCACGTATTGGCCCAATATACGGAACGATAGTGCGTATTTTATATTATTGTAAACCAAACTCGCACTTATTGGCTGAATCAAATAGGTCGAGGTGCGCGTCAATGGATGTTTTACCCATTATTTCCATTATATGGCTGCATATCATAACTTAAACGCACTTCTGTTCCTTTAAAAAAGTGGATAAGTGCGCGGATAATTGTTGGAATTCCAATATGCGCACCTCCATGTTCTGAGAATGGCTGATAAGTGCGGAAATGAAAATTGGAATACCAAAAACGCACCTTGATTCCTTGATAAGAGGCTATAAGTGCGCAGACGCACTTATAGGTCCAAATCGTTGAGAAAAGGTGCGGGCAACATTTCTAGGCAACATTTCTAGGCAACATATCTAGGTAACATGTCTAGAAACATGTCTAGAAAAACAGGTACATTCCGATAGCCAGAACTATGCATAAACTTATGCATAAAGGTACCATTGATGGAACAATAGACAACCTGCCGAACCAACCTTTCGCCACAGCCCCTTATTCCAGCTTCAGATAATACTCATGTTTCTCCTCATCGAAGGAAATGCGGTAAGTCTCGTTTTTGCCGACTTCAATTTCCAGGACCTCGCGGCCGTAATTGCGGTTTTTGCCGGAAGTCCAGGTGCCTTCATCTTTGGCTTCCACCTCCACCATATGCCTGCCCGGCGTCAGGTAGAAACCTTTATCCACGACAGAATAATTGGAACCGAAGATTTTTGGCTCCTTGCGGTCTACAGAATAGAGGTCTACGAATGTGATGCGTCTGATGTTGGGCTTGTACATAAGAAAGACCCGGCTCACATCGGGATTTGCCTTGAGCCACTGCATCAGTTTTATCTTCTTGACTATCCTGTAAATTATGTAGCCGGCTACTATTACTGCGGCTATTAATGTCAGCGTGATCATGGCGTTTTTGCCGGCGCCCTGTTTGAAGAAAATTATCATAACAAGAGCGAAGAGTACTGCGGCCAGGACCAGCTCGATTACTTTCGTAAATAACTTATTAATGGCAGTAACCTCCTATTCTGGCGCGAGTTCTTTCCTCGCCGAAGATCTGCTGGATCGTCCAGACATCAGGAGACTGAGATCTTCCCATTAGCGCGATCCTGATGACCGTACTTACATGGCCAACATGACCTTTATAATCCTCAGGATGCTTTTTGAAATCTTTTGGTTTGGCAGCATATCCCAGATCCGTTGCAATGGCACGGATCTTATCGAACCACTGGCTTTGATCGTCGCTGTGATCGTAGGAGTCCAGGTATGCCGTAAGGATCTTGCTGACATCCTCCGAAGGGACCTCCTCCGGCATTGGATCCTCGATTTTGAACATATCATCGAAGAAGTAGCTGATGAAATCAATGATCTGCTCCGCGTAGATCAGATCCTTACGAGGCTTTTTATCGTCGCGGCCCAGATCCAGGATTTTCAGCATGTAATCCCTGTCGTCGAACATGTGAGAATACTGCGGTGCGTGCTCTGCCGCCCAGGATTTCAGGAAATCATAGATTTCCGCAGCCGGTATGCGCAGAAGCACATCCTTACTTATGTCATTGAGCTTATTCAGGTCGAACAAAGCTCCGGAACTGCTCATTTTCTCCGTAGTAAATTCGAAATCGTCGATATCCGCATCAGGATTTGCCATGCGCCACTCTTCGAAATTGGAGTTCAATATAGTCAGAAGATATTCCCTGACAGCCGTGGGATGATAACCGCGGCTCCTGTAATATTCCAGTGAAAGCTCAGGATCCTTGCGCTTGGAAAGCTTACGCTTGCTGCCATCCTCGTCCAGCTTCATGAGCTGAGCTGTGTGGCAGTAGATCGGCGGTTCCCAGCCGAGCTTGTCGAAAAGCTCCACATGAATAGGCAGTGATGAAAGCCATTCCTCTCCGCGGACAACGTGAGTCGTCCTCATGAGGTGATCGTCCACAACGTGGGCGAAGTGATAAGTCGGAATCCCCGTAGCCTTCAGGATCACTGTATCCTGGAAGTTTTCAGGCATCTCAAGAGTGCCTCTTACGGCATCCTCAACATGTATTTTTTTCGGTTCAGGCCCGTTTTCAACGAAAGGCACACCGTCAGATTTCAGTCTGACTACATATGGTTTGCCGGCGTTGATGGCCTCCTCCACCTGCTCCAAGGTCCAGTCTCTGCAAGCGGCATACTTGCCGTAAATGCCCGGCGTTGCCTTTGCGCTTTCCTGGTCCCCACGGATGGCCGTTATCTCCTCCTCACTCAAAAAGCACGGATAAGCCTTGCCCTCGGCCACGAGTTTCTTTGCATAGCACTGGTATATGGGCCCGCGGTGGCTCTGAGTGTAGTCGCCGTAGGCGCCTATATCGCCTGCCATGGTAGCGCCCTCGTCGAAATCTATGCCGAAGAATTTCAGCGAGTTAATAACCGTCTCCACTGCACCTTCAACATATCTTTTGTCGTCTGTGTCCTCTATGCGCAGGTAGAAAACGCCGCCGCTCTGATGCGCCAGCCTTTCATCTACGAATGCGCCGTAGAGATTGCCCAGGTGAATGAACCCTGTCGGGCTCGGGCCCAGCCTTGTAACCTTTGCGCCAGGCGCCAGCTCCCTTGCGGGGTACTCTGCCTCGTAATCCTCGGGGCTCTTGTCTATGGCCGGGAATAACAACCCGGCCAGCTTTTCATAATCCATTGATTTTCCTCTACTATCTTTTGATATCTCCGCCGGATAGGACGTCGTCATAGACAGCTCTGCTGCCGCCGATGAACTTAGGCCTTGTCCTGGCGCATACTACATTTGCTTCGCCGATGTGCTTGGTGGCGATTCTTACGGGAACGGCAACGTGTTTCAGATGCATTCCAATGAGAGTGTCGCCTATATCCATGCCTGCGTCGGCTTTGATCTCCTCAACAGCCACAGGATCTGCGGCGTTCTGGTAAACTGTCATAGCGAAGGATCCGCCGGCGTGGAGCTGAGGCACCACATTGCAGATCTCTGTTCCCGGAAGGAGAGCAGCTCTCTCGACAATTATCGCCCTGTTCAGATGCTCGCAGCATTGAGCCGCAAGATAAACGCCCTTTTCCGACAATACCGGATAGATTCCGTCGTAAACCGCCTTAGCCGCGTCTACATCGGAGCCCTTTCCTATATTAGCGCCTTTGATCTCGCTGGATGAGCAGCCTATAACAAAAATGTCGCCTTTCTTCAGCCTTGCTACCTTCAGAAGCTCATTAACAGCTTCGTTGGCCTGCTTTTTGATTTCTTCATACGTCATTTTAATCACCTTCTGATTCTTAAATAATTATACATTCCAGCTGCCCAGATAAGCCTTCTGCTCGTCTGTCAGCTGATCGATTTCTATATCCCAGGCAGCCAGTTTCCTGCGGGCCACCAGATCGTCGATCTCGCCGCTTACATCGATCACTTTATTCTCAAGCTTGCCGTGGTTGTCCTTGACATACATAGCCGACAAAGCCTGCACGGCGAAACTCATATCCATGATTTCTGCCGGGTGTCCGTCTGCGGCGGCAATGTTCACGAGTCTGCCTTCGGCGATGACATTGACCCATCTGCCGTTAGACAATCTATAGCCCATAATGTTGTGGCGGGTCTCCTTTTTCTCAAGGGCAGCCGCCTCCAGAGCTTCCATGTCTACCTCGCAGTTGAAATGTCCCGCGTTGGTGAGGATGGCTCTGTCCTTCATAGTCAGCATGTTGGCAAGGGTTATGGTCTTGCAGCAGCCCGTAGCTGAAACAAAGATATCCCCCAGGGGAGCAGCCTTTGCCATAGGCATGACAGTATATCCGTCCATGCGCGCCTCGATGGCTTTCACCGGGTTCACCTCAGTCACGATGACTCTGGCGCCGAGAGCATCGGCTCTCATGGCAATGCCACGTCCGCACCAGCCGTAACCGACTACTACTACTGTCTTGGCAGCGATGATCAGGTTGGTATTTCTCATGATGCTGTCCCAGACCGATTGTCCGGTTCCGTAACGGTTGTCGAAGAGATGCTTGCAATCAGCGTCATTGACTGCCACCATAGGGAATTTCAGTATTCCCTCCTTCTCCATAGCCTTAAGTCTGATGACTCCGGTAGTAGTCTCCTCGCAGCCGCCCCAGACTTCTTCAGCCAGGTCCGGCCTCTTGGTGTGGAGCATTCCCACCAAGTCGCCGCCGTCATCTATAATGATGTTCGGCTTATGTTCCAGACACATTTCTATATGTCTGTTGTACTCTTCCTCTGTGGCCCCGTGGTATGCGAACACCGCAAGGCCGCTGTCTGCAAGGGCTGCAGCTACGTCGTCCTGAGTGGACAGAACGTTGCTTCCCGTAACAGACATTTCGGCGCCTCCCGCAGACAGGACCAGGCAGAGATATGCCGTCTTAGCTTCCAGATGCACCGATAATGATATCTTGACTCCCTCGAAAGGCTTGGTCTTGATGAATTCTTCTTCCAGACCCTTGAGCAGCGGCATGTTATACCTTACCCACTGGATCTTCTCGTGTCCGGACGGTGCCAGACTGATATCCCGTATATCGTATTTAGCCAATTTATATGCCCCCTCTATTCTACTGTGACTGACTTAGCCAGATTTCTCGGCTTATCTATATTCTCTCCGCGCTCTCTGGCCACATAATATGCAAAGAGCTGCATCGGTACTATGGTCAGTATCGGCGAGACTTCGTCCATGCATTTAGGTATCCTGATGACCTCCAGGGATTTGATCTTGGAGATCTGGCTGCCTTCCTTGGTCACGGCTATGACATGAGCCCTTCTGGCCCTTATCTCTTCTATATTCGAGTACATTTTCTCCATGAGGAAGTCCTGTGTGGCCAGGGCTATAACTATAGTCTCCGGCTCCATCAAGGCAATCGTCCCGTGCTTAAGTTCTCCTGCCGCAATGGCGAAGGAGTTGATATATGAAACTTCCTTCAGCTTCAGAGAGCACTCGTAGGCTACGGCCGAATCTATGCCGCGGCCGATGAAGAATATCTGATCTCTGTTGTAAAGGTTCTTAGCCAGTTCCTCTATGTCCTCAGCCTTGTCCAGTATTCTCTGGACCTTCTTAGGCGTTGCCTTCAGTTCCTTCAGGACCTGCTTATAATAGTCCTCTGTAATGGTGCCGCGCAGGTCTCCCATATAAAGGGCCAGCAGGTACATGCATACCAGCTGTGTGGTATAGGCCTTGGTAGACGCCACTGCGATCTCCGGGCCTGCCCAGGTGTAGAAGACATCGTCTGACTCTCTGGCTACGGAGCTGCCTACGACATTGACCACGGACAAAACTCTGGCGCCCTTGCTCTTGGCTTCCCGCAGGGACATGAGCGTGTCCAGGGTCTCTCCCGACTGGCTTATGGCGATGAACAAAGTCTTCTCGTCAACAAAGGGATCTCTGTATCTGAATTCTGACGCCACGTCTACCTCTACGGGCATGCGGGCCATTTTTTCTATGGCATACTTTCCTACGAGTCCGGCGTGATAGGCCGTGCCGCAGGCTACGATGCTGATTTTATCGAACTTCTCCAGGTCTTCCCTGGTCAGGGAAATGCCGTCAAGCTTGATTTTCCCGTCTTTTCCTATTCTGCGCTGAAGGGTCTCTCTGATAGCCTTAGGCTGCTCGTTGATCTCCTTCATCATGAAGTGCTGGTAGCCGCCTTTTTCTGCGTCTTCCTGGCTCCATGTGACCTTCAGGACATCTCTGTCCACAGGTTTCTTATTGGCGTCAAGGATCTGGATCTTGTCCGGCGTACAGACTACTGTTTCGCCGTTCTCTATGAGGTAGATCTTATCCAGGTATTTCAAGAGTGCCGTCATGTCTGATGCAATGAAGTTGCAATCCTTGCCCAGACCTGCGATGAGCGGCGTGTCTTTCCTGTAAGCCACCATCTTGTCCGGCTCTGAAGCTGATATAGCCCCAAAGGTGTAAGCCCCGCGCATTTTCTTCACGGCCTCGAAAACAGCATCCTCAAGATTACCTTTGTACAAAACGCTGATAAGCTGGGCGATGACTTCGGAGTCAGTTTCTGTGACGAACTTGATCCCGTGCTTACTGCTCAGCTCTTCCCGCAATTCCATGTAATTTTCTATGATGCCGTTATGTACGATGGCTATGTTTCCATCCATGCTGGTGTGGGGATGGGCGTTGAAATCTGTCGGTGATCCGTGGGTGGCCCATCTAGTGTGGCCTATGCCCGTGGTGCCCTCCAGCTTCTCGCCCTTGATAGCCTCCTCCAGGTTGGATATCCTTCCGGCTTTCTTTCTGACGGTTATCTTACCGTTGTCTGAAAGAGCGATGCCGGCGGAATCATATCCTCTGTACTCTAGTTTCTTTAATCCGTCTATAATAATGTCCTTAGCATTTTCATGTCCTGTGTATCCAACAATGCCGCACATATTATCGCCTCCTTGTTTAACTGAATTTACTGCTTATGAGCTGCGCAAGCTCATTGGCCATCTGACCGATGGCTTCCTCGTCTTTTCCTTCTATCATTACTCTGACCAGAGGCTCTGTGCCTGATGGTCTTATGAGTACGCGGCCGTCTCCGGCCATTTTATCTTCTAAGTCTTTGATTGCTTCACATATTTCCGTGTCGTCTTTATAGGCTTTCTTGCCCTCGTTGGTGACCCTGGCATTTACCAGGACCTGCGGGTAAAGAGTGACCTCAGCCGAAAGCTCCGATGGTTTTTTGCCGGATTTCTTCACGGCCTTCATGAACTGCAGGGATGACACGGCGCCGTCGCCTGTAGTGGAATAGTCCAGGAAAATTATGTGTCCCGACTGCTCGCCGCCGATGACGCAGCCCGTCTTCAGCATGGACTCCAGCACGTAACGGTCGCCTACGCTGGTCACGTCTACCTTTGCGCCTATGCCTTCCAGATACTTGTGAAAGCCCAGGTTGCTCATGACTGTTGCAGTGACTGTATCGTGGGCCAGCCTGCCCTCATCCTTCAGCATCTTGGCACAGATGCATATAGTTTTATCGCCGTCGATGACCTGGCCCTCCTCGTCGACTACAATGAGCCTGTCGGCGTCTCCGTCATAGGCCAGACCTATGTCAGCCCCTTCGGCTATGACGCGCTTCTGCAGGCCCTCCGGATGGGTGGAGCCTACGCCGTCGTTGATATTGGTGCCGTTGGGGTTGCAGCCCATGGTTATGACATTGGCCCCCAGCTCTCTGTAAACTCTCGGCGAAGTCTGGAAGGACGCGCCGTTGGCACAGTCCATAACTATTGTCATGCCGTCAAGCCTTATGTCTATAGTGGACAAAAGGTATCTGCAGTAGAGTTCCATGGCGTTGTCTTCGCCTTCCATGCAGGTACCTATTTCGTCGCCGCCCAGATGAGCGTTGACATCTATTCCTCTGAGGATAATATCCTCGATCTTCTCTTCTATGGAATCTGCCAGCTTGAATCCCTTACCGTTGAAAAACTTGATGCCGTTGTACTCATAAGGATTATGAGACGCGGAAATCACGATTCCCGCCTGTGCATCATAATATTTCACAAGGTAAGCAACGGCAGGCGTCGGGATGACTCCTACCTTGATGACGTTGCCTCCGACTGCCAGTATTCCGGCCGCCAGGGCGTTCTCCAGCATGTCGCCGGATATTCTGGTGTCTTTGCCTATTATTATGGTCGGGCGGCTTCCTTCATCGCTGAGGACGTAAGCTCCGGCCTTGCCTAAATTAAAGGCCAGCTCCGGCGTCAGTTCTGAATTGGCTACGCCTCTAACACCATCGGTGCCAAATAATCTTCCCATTTTACCTCCGTTATTCCAGTCTCACGTTTATCTTGGACGGATCCGCCGCTAACCCGGTGTATGTCCCGTCGCACTTTACAGTCAGACTGACTGAATGAGTACCGGATCCAAGTCCGTCGCAATCGGCTGACAGACTGATATCACTTTTGCTTATCTTATTTATCTTGGACGCTATTCCCGTTACTGTTACAGTAACAGTTCCCGTCTTGACATTTCCGGAAAGGTCGCTGCCGACATTGTTCAGATCGACGCTGTCTCCGTCAAATGTAAATTCCCTGCTGTGCATCTCCGATGTGACCTTGACATTCAGCACCAGATCTCTGGAATCATCAGAAAGCCAGATCTGATCCGGCAGATTCGGAACGATATCCACATCAGTGCTCTTGGTTATGCCCGTTACATCTATAGTGTCCGCCGTAATAGAATCCACCTTCTTCAAGGCCCTGTCAGGGCCCTTGATCTTAACCTTCTCAGGGGCGGTAGTCGTACGCTTATACCCGTCGCTGGAACTGTTGGTCACAGGTACCTTCAGACTTACAGTTTTAGTGTAATACAAGGCCGATGTGATCTTGGCCGTGTTCTGCGACAAGCCGATATTCTTAACTTCATTTCCGTGTTTGTCTACAGGCACCAGGTTACTGCTGGTAGATGTTTCATCGGTGGAAACATTGTCGGAACTTATGGTTGCTTTCACATAGGCCACCTTATTGACAAGTGACCTGGCTCCCGACACTGTTACGTTCTCAGGATCGGTCTTGATGGTGGTCGGCTCCTCGCCCTTGGCGTAGTTGCCCGTGTATTTCACCCTGATATTCCGCCTGACTGTCTGCTTTTTCTCCACAGTTACTGTGATCTTGGTCAGGCTCTGGTTCTTCACCTCCGCGCTGTCTGGCACGGACAAATTGATCTTAAGCTGATTATCGCCTTCCGTTGCATCAGACAGGTCAACTGTTGCCACTATATCGGCAGTTTTTATCTTGCTGAGGCTGTTGCGTTTGCCGGAAAGTGTGATCGTCATAGTCTCATCGCTGGCGCCAACTACAGCCAGACCGTTATCGCTGAGAGTCTGGGAGTTGGTCAGGGTCACAGGGATGTCCCTGTATGACTTGGTCGTGACCGGATTCATTTCCCCGACAACGTACATCCACAGTATGACGGCAAGTATCAGGGAGATTATCATGTTACCTTTTTTACTTTGTACCATCTTTCTTCCTCCCCAGGTGCTCTGTCAACTTGCTGAACATAGATGATCCATCAGCGGAATCATCAGGTATGTAAAGGTCGAATAAAGTCTTCTCGACGGTTTTAATGTCGAGGAATCTCTGGATTCTTCCGTCTTTTGCAATAGAAATTATGCCGGTCTCCTCGCTTACGATGAGTACCAGGGCGTCCGAATTCTCAGTTATGCCTATGCCTGCTCTGTGGCGGGTGCCGAGGCTCTTGTTAAGGTTGTTGTTTCCTGTCAGGGGCAAAACGCAGCCTGCGGCGTAGATCTTGTCTCCGCGGATTATGGCCGCTCCGTCGTGTAGAGGCGATCCCTCGTAGAAAAGATTGCCAAGGATCTGGGCTGAAATGTCAGCGTTGATGACTGTGCCGGTCTCAGCTATATCCTGAAGGGTGATCTCACGTTCGAATACCATGAGGGCGCCGGTCTTGGTAGCGGAAAATGACCTGACGGCACTGACGATCTCATCTGTTATCTGTTTGGCTCTGTCCTTGTCTACTTCAACAAGTCTGGTCCGGGACAGCTTGGTTCGTCCCATGAATTCCAGGCCTCTTCTTATTTCCGGCTGGAACAGTACTACCAGGGCGAAAAGGCCGATGGTAAATGCTCCTCCAAGTATCCAATGTATCATATGTAAATCAAGGAATCCTGACAGAAAATATGCCACGACTAAGATAAGGAGTCCCTTAACAAGCTGCTGAGCCCTCGTCTCCTTGATAAATTCCAGTATTTTATATATCACGAATGTCGTGATAAGGATGTCGAAAACGTCGTTTATTCCGACGCTCGAAAAAATGTTATAAAAAAAATCCTGCATACTTCACCCTTTCAAATATACTCTTTATATTTTACTCGAAAATGCGCAATAATTCAAGGGATGCACGGCCATTTAATAAATCCTTAAGGAATCTTCAAAAAGGGCGGGCCGCATCTGCGACCCGCCAAATATTCCAATTAGTATGTAGTCTCCAGCACGCCATAATTGTTGTCTTTTCTCTTATATACAACATTGACGCTGTCTGTCTCCATGTCCAGGAATACGAAGAAATTATGCTGCAGCATTTCCATCTCCAGTATAGCTTCATCAACTGACATCGGTCTCAGCTGGAACTTCTTGGTCCTCATTACCTTAACATCTTCGACTTCATCCTCGTCCTCCGGTACGAACTCGAACTTCAAGGCCTTATTATCGTTATATCTTTTCTTCAGTTTGCCCTTGAATTTAGACATCTGACTTGAAAGTTTGTCTACGACTTTATCGATCCCCTCATAAATGTCAGGTGTTACTTCCTCAGCTCTGAAAACTGCTCCCTTGGCATTGATAGTTGCCTCGATTTTATCTTTTCCCCTTTCCTGTGATAGAACTACGTTTACCGTAATGTCATCTGAGAAGTACTTGCCGAGCCTTTCGAATTTCTTCTCCATGGTCTCCTGCAGGCGCTGATAAGTGTTAAAATTCTTTCCTGTAATATTAACCTTCATATGATGACCTCCCTTTTATATTTGATAATTAATTATAACATAGTTACCTCTTCATTACAATAAAATAAGCAGTTATTCGGCTGACCTGGTCTTTGCCCCCACACTCGCCTTAACCGGGATTTTCCCGAGGACTTACATCTAGAATACGCCATGCTCGCCGGGGCTCTCTGCCCCGGTTTACGTGGATCCCTTTGCCCGTATCTGGCATGGATTTTCAACCACAGACCCGAATAACTGCCTTGACATTATATCAATATTTCGCCGCAAATGCAATGAAAATCACATCGGCCGGCTCATCTGGCGTCATAGCCCGGTAACATTCCAGGGCCGTTGCGCCTGTCGTATAGAAATCGTCGAGCAAAAGCACACGTCTGCCACGCAGCTTTTCCCTACATTTTTCGTCTGCCACAAAACATCCTCTGACATTTATCTCACGCTCCGTAGGTGAAAGGCCGCGCATAGGCGCGGTGTTTTTTGTGCGGCGAAGTGCCCCCGGCGAGAAATCTTTCCCGGTGGCTTTTGCCAGGTATTTGCCTATGAGCGACGTCTGGTTGAAGCCACGCGTCTGCTCCTTGTCGTGATTCATGGGCACGGGCACGATAACATCGTAGTCCACGCCGGCCAGAGCCAGCCTGTCCTTCATCATGGCGGCTATGTCCCTGGCGATGTACTTTTTGCCGTTGTATTTTAAGGAAAAAATCAGTGTTCTCTCATAGATCCCGTACTCAGCGCACCGAAGCATCCTGAGACCGTCCTTCTCGCGGATGTCGCCTGTGTCCCACTTGATGTGGCGAACGCAGTGATCGCAGAGGTTGTAGGTTCTGGTCTCGTCGATGAGATTTCCGCAGCAGTCGCAGTAGAGAGACGGCGGATATAGCAGATCAAGAATTTTCTTCAGGATTCCAGCGATAGCAATTTCTCCAGTCTCGGGCGAAGACCCGAATAGCGCATTTTGATTCGGTCGTTGTCGACCATGGCGTCCAGACGATTTTCCATGCCCACCAGGACGACTACTCGCTTGCCTCTGGTCACAGCCGTGTAGAGCAGATTCCGGGTGGCCAGCATAGGCGGGAACCAGGAAACGGGCATGACAACTATAGGGAATTCGCTGCCCTGGCTCTTATGAACGGTGACAGCGTAAGCCAGCTCCAGCTCGTCCAGTTGAGTGAAGTCGTATTCCACATATTTCTCATCGTCGTAAACTACTGTCACCTTGCCATACTCATTGTCTACGGCTTTGATGAAACCTACATCGCCGTTGAATATGCCCTGGCCGTCTTCGTTGCTTCCGGGGATCTTATAGGCCAGCTGATAGTTATTCCTTATCTGCATGACTTTGTCGCCGGCCCGCAGAATGTGGTCTCTGTATTTTTTCTCCTGTACTCCTGCTTTCGGCGGATTGAAAGCCTGCTGCAGGGCTTCGTTGAGGGATGCCGTTCCGATCATTCCCTTACGTGTCGGCGTCAGGACCTGTATGTCGCTGAGCTTATCTATGCCGTCATAGTAATCCGGCAGACGTTTGGTCACCAGCTGTATCATCAGATCCAGAATGTCTCGTTCGTTGTTCCTCTCCATGAAGAAGAAGTCTGTGTTCCTGCCGTTTATCTCAGGATACTCTCCGTGATTTATCCTGTGGGCGTTGACCACGATCATGCTCTCCTCGGCCTGGCGGAATATCTCCGTCAGCTTGGATGTCTGGATGAACCCGCACTGGATTATGTCCAGGAGCACATTGCCTGCGCCCACTGACGGCAGCTGATCGCTGTCTCCCACCATTACCAGTCTGGTGCCCGGTTTGATAGCTTCCGTCAGACCCTGCATGAGCATCAGATCTATCATGGACGCTTCATCGACTATGACGGCGTCGAAGTCCAGAGGATCCTCGGCGGTCTTGCCGAACTGCATGTCGGCTGTGCCCTCGGAATAGTAGTATTCCAGGAGTCGGTGTATAGTCGAGGCGTAGTGGCCGGATGTCTCGGTTATCCGCTTGGCGGCGCGCCCCGTGGGGGCTGCAATGGCTACCTTCAGGTCACTCTCCTCGAAGATGTTTATTATAGTGTTTATTATAGTAGTTTTTCCTGTGCCCGGCCCTCCTGTTATGACGGAAAGTCCGCTGGTCAGGGACTTCTTGACGGCGGCTTTCTGCTGGTCGGAAAGTTCCACCCCCGAGGCTTTCTCTGTCAGGGCAATGGTCTTGTCTATATCCACGGACAAAACCTTCAGCTCTCCTCTGGCTATGTCTGCGATGTTGGCGCAGACTTTCTGCTCGGCGGCGTAGTATGAATACAGGTACACGACCTTGATGTCGTCCAGATCTTCCACCTTGACATCGCCGGTGAAGGCCATCTCCACCAGGCATTCGTAAACCTGGTCCCTGGTCAGGTCAAGGAGCTGGGCTACCCGCTCACAAAGCTCATCCTGAGGCATGTATGTGTTGCCGTCGCTTATGAAAAACATCAGGCAGTATTTGATGCCGCTTTTGATACGGAAGGGGCTGTCCCCATTGATACCCATTTTTCCGGCGATCTCATCGGCCTTCTTGAAACCGATGCCGTAGACCTCCTCCACCAGCCTGTAAGGGTTCTCTCGGATCAGCTCCATGGAATCCTTGCCATAGGCTTTGTACAGGCGCAGGGCCGAAGCCGACGGTATGCCGAAGCCCTGAAAATACAGGGAAACCTTTGCGAATTCCCTGTGACCCGCGAAAGACTTGGCTATATCCCCGACCTTCTTTTTGCCTATGCCCGGGACTCTCGTCAGCTTACCCGGATCTTCTTCCATGATTTTCAGGGTATCCTCGCCGAAGATGTTCACTATGGCCGTGGCCGTCTTGGGGCCGATGCCCTTGATAACTCCGGACGCAAGAAAACCCTCAATTCCCACCTTAGACGACGGCAGCACTTCTTCTGCCTCTGTGAAGGCAAACTGCTCCCCGTATCTCGGATGGATCTTGAAGGTTCCTCTCAATTCATAACAGGTACCCTTAGTCGCTTTGGACAGATTGCCGACTACTGTGATCAGTTCGTCGTCAGTCTCCATTTCGGCTATGGTGTACCCGTTTTCTTCATTATGAAATATGATCTCTGTTAATACGCCCTTTTTCTCTTCCATTTCTCTCTCGATCATCTCATCCAGTGAACATATCTGGACTTGGCCTTGAATTTGTTCTTGGAATATTTCTTAGCTATCTTCAGGAGATAGGTCCTGTCGTTGTTCCTTGGATCCTGATGGGCCTTGGCAAGAACCTGGTAAAGTAGGTCCTCGGCCTGCTCAGGGCTGTCGGTGATGCCGGCTTCCATGATGTCGTTGCCGTCTATTACCAGATCTTCAACAAAAACAGGCTCGTTGTTCATCTTGATCTCGCTCATGAGGTGATTGCGCGCTTCTATCTTGATGGCCGGCTGATCGTAAACTATCCTCTGGGCCTTGGCCAGCATGTGCACGTAATTGTAACGCTTGAGTCCGTGTTCGCAGACATAGCGCTTGAATTCCAAGCTGTTGGAAAGGAACTGGATCTTCACCATTTCTGTCATGGCATCCTGGAGATGGGCCTCTGTTTCCGGATCGAAGTTCATCCTCTTGATGGCCTCCAGTCCGTGCTTCTCGTTGAATACCGTGTAAAGCAGCCCCAGCCTTCTCAGTCTGAGGGCCTTAGTCTTATCTATATTCTTACACAAAGTCATAAACTGCTGCATTTCGCCAGTGTTCATTTTGCGCGATACTTCTTCGCCGAAGATGACTGCCATGAGTCCCGTGTCGGCCATCATGTTCAAAGCCTTGCCTGTGTATTCTCCTGTCAGGACCAGTTCCAGTTCCTGCCTGATCGGCGCGATGCTGTGGTTCAGCAGGAGCCTCCAGTTTTTCAATATTGCCTGATATACGTCTTTCTGCAGGTCGAAGCCCAGGTCGGAAACGTATCTCATGGCTTCCATCATTCTGATTGGCTCTTCCTGGAATAATTCGTCGGCGTTGCCTATGGTATTGATGAGTTTCTTCTTGATGTCTTCCAATCCGCCGTATTCGTCGATGACTGTCCTCTCCGGGTTATCGGCGATGGCAGCAACTGTGAAACCGTAGTTGCTGAGTTCTTCCTGGATGGTCCCTTCCATAGTGGTGATGTCGCAGATGGCTCCCTCGATATGTGATGTTTCCTCATCATCCTCGACTTCATGAGTGAAGTCCAGTCTTAGTATGCTGTTGGCCTCGTCGATGACTTCTCCGTCCGGGAATACTTTCTTCATATCTTCCAGGCCGGCCTTGGTGACCATATCCCAATCAACTGGAACCATTCCCTTGGCCCACTGTATAATGCAGTCTCCCACGGCATAAGTTTCGAAGCCCGCTTTCTCCAGGGCCTGAAGTGCATTCAGCACGTCTTTATCGAATTTAAGCAATTACTTGTCCTCCTCGGGTTTATATAATCTCCTGTTATCAAGTGTCCATATCCGGTCGGAAAATCCGCCGGGTTCTGTGGCCGCCAGGGCATCGAACATGTCGAACATTCTGGCGTCGAGTATGTCAAGGTAATGGAGTACTTCTGCTTCCGGGAACAAAGGTTTCTTGGGGCTGCCGTATTCCGGCTCGTAGTGGTGTGACAAAACCATATGCTCCATCATGAGTGCTTTCTCTCTCGGGAATCCCAACTCTGCGGTGATCCTGTCCAGGGATTTCACTCCCATGACGATATGCCCCAGCAGCTGGCCTTCCATGGAATATCCCGGTGAAATGCCGTACTCGTTGGACTCTATCTCGTTGAGTTTCTCCATGTCGTGGACGATTACTCCTGCCGCGACCATGTCTTTATTCAGGTCGGTGTACACTCCGCAGACTGCGATGCCTGTCATGAGCATTCTCTTCATATGGTACAAAAGTCCGCCGTACTCGGCATGGTGGTTCTTGGATGCTGCCGGATAGTACATAAGTCTGTCACGGTTGTCGTCCAGTTCCTTCAGACAAAGGGCTCTCAGGTCCTTGTCTTCCATGGCCTCTGCTACGCCGTGGATATAGTTGAACATATCATCTGACTTTTCCGGGGCGGCCTTAATGTAATCGGCTATTTCCAAGCCGTCGCCGTCGTTGGCTGCCCGAATGCGAAGGACTCTCATCTGGGTCATGCCCTGCCACTCTGTGACTTGTGCTCTGACCTTGACGATATCGCCTTCTTTTATTTTACAAAGGTTTGCTGCCTCTGTGTCGTCTACGTCCCACTTCTTGCAGGATACTTCTCCGGTCTTGTCTCCCAGTGTCACGTCCAGATACTGCTTCTTATTGGAACCCAGTTTGATCCCAATGGACTTGACCATGAAAAAGTCCGTTATTTCATTGTCTTTAATTAAATCTTCTACGAAAAACTGCTTCAAATTTCCTCACTCCATATACTAATCTGTGCCGGCGCTTTCATGCGCGGCCGGCACTTTCATGCGCGGCCGGCGCTTTCATGAGCGGCCGGCGCTTTCATGCGCGGCCGGCGCTTTCATGAGCGGCCGGCGCTTTCATGCGCGGCCGGCGGCGCGGCTCGCCACCGTGCGCTGCTTGCTCCGTCTGGCATTCCGCCGTGCTCCGCACTCGGCCGGCGCGCCGTGGCTCGCCACCGTGCGCTGCATTTTGCGTCACTGTAAATATTATAGCATAAAAAAAAGTGTAATGCTACAGAAATAATTGGGAAATTATGGAATTTATTATATGTCCCTGCCAGAGAGCGGCCGCGGGCGCTGTGCTTTCGCGCCGAGGCTGGCCGCGGGCGCTGTGCGCTGCGCAGCTGATCATATTTTCGGTGCGCTGCGCCTCTTCGCCGCGCAGCTGATGTGTTTTATGATAAATCGCGATTTTTCTCTTTTAAATACGAATTTTGATTCGTAGTATCAAACCATGCATAATTATCCGATGATTATACACGTTCCTTGATTGTAGACCAAACAACCGCCAACTGATTGTACGTACGCCAGTACAAAGAGTATCCTCAAGACCTTGATGTGGCTCATTATCCGCACTTTTTATCGGTGAATCCGACTAAAACGTGCGCCATAACTCAGATTCCAATTACGACTTCGTATTTTTGATTCCAAAAACGACTAAAAATCATAAAACACTTATTCGGGGTTTTCACCAAATTTAAAGGAAAGTAAATATTATTCGTAGGAATTGTATAGCGGCGGACATCCGCTATTTTTTACACAAAAAAACATGCGGCCGCAAAGCCGCACATCATAATTATCAGCGTGTCAAAATCATCTGCACTTATTTTTACTTGATCAGCTCTTCGATTTCTTCCAGACTCAGCCCCGTCAACTTAGAGACCTCTTCTTTAGACGTCGATTCGAGCATTTTACAGATCATATTTTTTCTTTCACTCTCGCGACCGACTTTCTCGCCTTCTTCACGACCATATCTGCGAGCGTCCATTATCTTTGCTTCTACTAACATATAACTGTGCCTCCCTTCGGGATCCATCCGCACCTTCGTTACCTCGTTTTCAATGTTGCGATAGAGCGGCTTCTCAGGAACTTTCTCCGGGTGCTCTATATATCCGAGCAACTCGATCAGCCTGTCCGATACAGGTCCTTTGTTTCCCTTAGTACTTAAGAATATTTTAGCCGTTTTATCGTTCAATTGCAACCCTGATTCTTCGTGGCAGTCGTTAGTGAAAGTGTATTTGTAATCGCCGTACCCGAATGGTTTTCTGCCTTCTTTTACTTTTTCTACAGCTACTTTCGATGTACATGAATCATACCATAGCTGGTAATAAATGTCAATAGTTAACAGGCAAATATTAACATTTATATATTGTCCAATCCGTCAATTATGTCCGTCCGTAATACCTCCCAGCATACATAGACTATCGTTCCACCAATGGTACAGTTATGCATAAACATATTCATCTTAGCAAACCTTAACCAAAAACGTCCCTGCCGAATTGAGGCAGGGAGTGGCCACGCGGCCAGCGGACGGCCAGCGGCCTATTTGCAACGCCTGCGTGAATCTGCTGCCAGCACCAGATGCGATCCCCATCATCATAAGACATCTCAAGACATCATAAGACATCATAAGACATCATAAGACATCTCAAAGCATTACATATAGCGCCGGAAAATATACTCAACGCCATATTTGCGATAACGGAAATGTTCTCCGATCATTTTTCCGCATCTGGAAATTTGTAGGTACTGTGGTTTCAAATGACTTAGTTGGTGCAGGTACGGGTGGCGATGTTCTACATGCCAGCAATTCCAATAAGTCTGGCAATATGGCAGGCCGGGAGATCCGGGCTGGCGCACCCATGGAGTCTATGCATGATTTCATGCATGATCGTTCCATTGGTGGAACAATAGGCCAAGTTGTTTTCCAACAAATCGCCATTATCGCCCTCTAAAAAAAGAACTTCTCTCGGAATTGGCCCAGACCCATTCCAACATATGACAATATTACCAATTAACTGGCAATATTGTCGGGTTGTCATCATTTCAACAGACTAAATTGATCATCAACAAACTGGATCTGCACTATTTGACATGAATTTTTTCCAAAACGTGCGGGGGTTCTTTTCTGAAGCGTCCGAAACGGGGTTTTGTTGGAAAACATGTCTGGCGGCCCCTAACCGGCCGCCGACGCTGGACCGGATCGCGCGGCCCCACTAAAAAAGCCCGCCGGGCAGGCGGGCTGGAGCAATCGTCGGGGCCGGGCAGGCGGGCTGGAGCTTGCGCTTATGCTGACGACCGGGCTACAGCTGGGGGCCGGCGCCTCGGGCCAAACCTTAGCATTTGGGCCCAGAGTTTATGTTTTGGCCAGGGCGACGGTCGCCTTGAACAGGTCGCCGTCTATATAGATATCGAAGTCGCCGCCCATGAGGTTGGTCAGATCCTTGGCAATTGCCAGGCCAAGGCCGCTGCCCTCAGTGTTGCGGGATTCGTCGCCGCGCTTGAAACGCTCCATAAGCTCATCGGCGTCAATGTTCAACTGATCGCGAGACATATTCTTCACCTCTAGAAGGACTTTGTCGTCTTCCTCGAGGATGTCGATGTAGGCACGGCTGTTAGGCAGAGCGTACTTGCTGACGTTGGTCAACATGTTTTCGATGACGCGCCAGAGAAGCTGGCCGTCGGCCATGACGTAGGCGTCCTCTGCCTTTGGCGTGAAGATCACCTGGATATTGTTCTTGGCCAGGTTTTCCTCCAGCTCGGCCATGGCCTGATTAGCAATGGAAATCATCTCTATGCGCTCCAGGTTTACTGGAATGTCTCCGCTGGAAGCCTTGGCAGCATCAAAAAGATCCTGAGTAAGCTTTTGCAAGCGGTTGGTTTTTTCGTCTATTATGCGCAGGTATTCCGGCGCATTCTCACTGTCAAGGCCTTCCTTTTTCAAAAGGTCCACGTAGGAAACCATTGAAGTCAGCGGCGTCTTCAGGTCGTGAGACACATTAGAAATAAGCTCCGACTTCATGCGCTGATTCTTCAGTTCGTTTTGAACGGCTATGTTCTGAGCCTCGCCGATGTCGTTGATGTCCGCAGCCAGACGCTCCAGCTCGCCATCGCCCTCCACCGGTATTTTGTATGAAAGATTGCCGCTTTTCACTTCGTTGACGCCGTCCTTGATAGCCTGATACTTTGCAAGCCACTTCGGCACGAAGATTATTATCAGCACGATCATTACCGCCGTGCCTATCCACGTAGCGCAGATCAGCGCAGCCAGGATCAGGAAAACCATCACATTAGAGAAGGTTTTGTCGCTGGCGCTGACAGCCCGGGCCCCGTAGTAACATATGGCACCGATGACAGTCTTTTTCCAGAAGCACCTGCTCTTCAGCTTTCTTGCTATGGACTGGACGATGGCCAGCTCCACGGCGAAGATGCCTGCCAGGAGCAACGCCGAACCGAAGATGCTCAGCCAGTAAGGCCGCATGGCCTCCGTGCCGAAGTCTCCGAAGATGCCCCAGTAATCGTCCGACATGCTGCCTTGGATGTTGAACAGGTTCGTCACCCATTTCCCCTGCAGTATGACAGTTGCTATGAAATATGAGGCGCCCAAATAAGCCGCGCCGACGCACACGCCCATGACCATCTGCAGATCCGCAAACAGCTTATCAAACCAGTTGAAGATGATCCGGTTGTCGGAGTCTTTCCTGCCGGTCTTCATTACGGACAGGACCAGGGCCACGCAGGTCACACAAAGGGCTGCGATGAAAATCGCCCAGACCCATGTCACGCTGCTGCTGAATGCCGACGCTGTTTTTTCGACGTAACCGTAGTCGCCGTACTGGGCCGCGTACAAAAAGTACAGCAGGAAGCCCACGAATGACGTGACTGATGCGCCGGCAACGAACAGTATGCTGCTTACCAGCCACGTTGTCCTTCTTTTATCATATTTTTTCAATTTTGTATCCAATTCCCCACACCACCTTTAAATATCTTGGATCTTTAGGATTTATCTCTATCTTTTCTCTGATTCGCCGGATATGGACTGCCACGGTATTCTCCGGATTGTAGGCAGGCTCTTTCCAGACTGCCTCGTATATCTGGTCCATGGAATACACGCGCCCCGCGTCCTTTACCAGCAGTTTTATTATGCCGAACTCTGTAGGCGTGACTGCGACCTCCTCCCCATCGACGGTCACGGTTTTCTCTTCATCGTCTACAACAAGTCCCCCTGATTTGTAAACCCCGGATTTCTTCTCCATACTGCCCAGGTCCACATATCTTCTCAGATTGGATTTGACCCTGGCAATAAGTTCCAATGGATTGAAGGGTTTGGTCACATAGTCGTCGGCGCCTACGTTCAGGCCTGTTATCTTGTCGTAGTCCTCCGACCTGGCAGACAACATTATGATGGGGATGTTCTTCTCCTCCCGGATCTTCATAGTCGCCTGTACCCCGTCCATTTTCGGCATCATTATGTCCATAATGATAAGATGGATCTTCTGATTATCTACTATGTCCAAAGCCTGCACCCCGTCGTATGCCTTGAACACCTGATACCCCTCGTTCCTCAGGTAGATCTCGATAGCCCCTGCTATCTCTTTATCATCATCACAAACAAGTATATTCATCTGCCGTCCCCTTTCTGTTTACAAATCTATACTAACCCACAGATATTGCGATTTAGTGGATATATTTCTTACGACTTTATTAAGAAATTATATCACAGATCGGCCGAATATCCAAAAAAGCAGAGGCCCCGAATGGAGCCTCCGCTGTGTGAACTTTCTAAGGTCTATTCAACTATTACTTCAACTGCCGCATTGCATCCGTTAGGAGCAACTACGTAGATAGTCGTAGTGCCGGCCTTAAGGCCTGTCACTGTGCCGTCTTTAGCTATGGTCAGAGTTTTCGTAGCGGTCACCTTGCTTGCGTTGTATTTGCCGTGGTGAGTGCCTACAGCGGTATGTGTGCTGAAGCTATGGCAAAGTTCTCCGTTAGCATCATAGGCGCAAACGCGATACTTGTATGAGCTGCCCCTCTTCAGGCCTTTAACCGTGTATGTAGTCTCTCCATTACGGTTTTTTTTGTACAGAAAGTACCCTGACAAAAATCAAAGGCAGAAAGGAACAATATGTTTAAAGAATCATTTGATAACCTCAGGACCAACAGTGCCCTGGTGCACAACATCACCAACTACGTGACCGTCAACGACGTGGCCAACGTTTTGCTGGCGGCGGGGGCCAGCCCCATCATGAGCGACGACATCGACGACGTGGCGGACATCACGGCCATCTGCGGCGGCCTGAACATCAACATCGGCACCCTCAACGGGAACACCATCCCGGCCATGTTCGCGGCCGGGGCCAAAGCCAACGCCCTGGGCCACAAAATCCTCCTGGACCCGGTCGGAGCAGGCGCAAGCAGGCTGCGTACGGACACGGCCCTGGACCTAATGCACAAAATCCACTTCGACGTGATCCGCGGAAATATCTCGGAGATCAAAACTCTGGCTACGGGCTCGGGCACTACGAAGGGGGTGGATGCTGACATTGCCGACGCAGTCACGGAGGATTCTCTGGAGTCGGCAGTGAAATTTGCCAAGGATCTTTCCAAAGCCGCGGGCTCCATCATCGCAATTACCGGAGCCATTGACCTGGTAACTGACGGCGACAAATGCTTCGTCATCAGAAACGGCCGACCGGAAATGGGGCTTATTACGGGAACGGGCTGTCAGTTGTCAGCTCTTATGACTGCTTTCATCGTGGCGAATCCTGATAACTGCTTGGAGTCTGCGGCTGCGGCGGTCTGCGCTATGGGTCTTGCCGGCGAGATTGGCTGGAGCCGTATGCAGCACGGCGACGGCAACTCCACTTACAGAAACCGCATCATCGACGCCGTGTATAATATGACCGGCGACGCACTGGAAGAAGGCGCTAAATATGAGATCAAGTAAGACCGGGGCCGACCAGGCCGCAACAATGACTGACCAGGCCGCAACAAGTTGCGGCCGCCGGCCTGACGCCGACTCTGCGGGTTGCGGCCGTCGGCCTGACGCGGACTCTACAGGTTGCGGCCGTCGGCCTGACGCCGACAGCCTGCGCCGGGCCCTACTCCTTTACGCCGTGACCGACCGGCACTGGCTGCATGGCGAAACTTTGTACTCCCAAGTAGAAAACACCCTGCGCGGCGGAGCCACCTTCATGCAGCTCCGTGAAAAAGCGCTTGACTACGACAACTTCCTAGCCGAAGCCAAAGACCTGCAAAGACTGTGCAGGAGCTACAGAGTACCTTTTGTTATAAACGACAATGTAGACATCGCCCTTGCCATGGACGCCGACGGAGTCCACGTGGGCCAAAACGACATGGAAGCCGGCGACGTGCGGGCGAAACTGGGACCGGGAAAAATTCTTGGAGTCTCGGCAGAAACCGTGGAAGAAGCCGTCCTGGCGGAAAAGCGGGGCGCGGACTACCTGGGCGTGGGAACAGTTTTCCCGACGAGATCCAAAGACGACGCCATACCAGTGAGCCACGAAACGCTCACCGCAATCTGCGACGCGGTCAGTATTCCGGTCATCGCAATCGGAGGCATAACCCTGTCGAATGCCGGTGAACTGGCGGGCAGCGGCATCTGCGGCATCGCAGTAATCAGCGCCATATTCGGGCAGCCGGATATCGAGGCGGCGACTGCTTGGTTGCTAGAAGCGACCCGGGAAATGATCGGGAAATAAGTTGGTCGCTGCGCGTTGTGCGGCATCCGGCGGACTCGCTGCGCGAAATTAGTCGGGACTAGCTGCGCGGAATCTGTCTAATGAATTAACCACAAATATTGGCTTAACCTACCTGCGCACGGATTGGGCTAATATCGGAGACGATAGTGCGGATTTTTCATTATTGTAAACCAAATTCGCACTTATCGGTTCAATCTGATAGGTCAAGGTGCGCAGCACTGGTGGCGAGATCCATAATTAGTAATTAATGGAAGAGAATTGAGTTCTAAACGCACTTTTTTCCCTCTCAAATAGCTGATACGTGCGCGGGTAATCGTTGGAATTCCAATATGCGCACCTCCATGCTCTGAGAACGGGAAATAAGTGCGGAAATACAATTGGGATCTGCCAAAATGCACCTTTGTTCCTCGATAAAGGGTAATACGTGCGTGCTCGCACTTATACGACCAAATGGCAGCAAGGAGGTGCGCGGCCAAGATTGGGAATCTGGCGGACTCGTAACGAGGAATCCGGCGGACTCGCTACGCGCAAGAATTGGCCTGAAACGATAGGCATTGTGGCGCGCTACCGAATATCAATGGGAGTAAACGCAAGAATCAGGGAAATTTCAGGGGCACTGTGGCGCGTAGGCAAATTTCTACGGTGACAGACGCAAGGTTCAGGGAAATTCCAAAGGCATTGTGGCGCGCAACCATTGGAATTGCAATCATGGAAGCCTGTATACGCCACACCGAGACTGTTTTGAGCCCGATCCTTGCGCGGAACCAGATACAGAAAGACTACCCCGCCACACAGAAGCCTTTTTGAGCCTGATTCTTGCGCGCAGGCACTTATGCGACCAAATGGCAGTAAGGAGGTGCGCGGCCAACCGGCCAACAGCCTTGCGCCCCGGCATCCCGACCAACCAGCCAGCGCAACCCAGTCCAACAACTACATAACAAGCTATCACAAATCCGCGGCGGATCTGGGGGCACCACTCCCGTCGCAATACAAAATTAATGTTAGGAGACAACATGGAAAAGAAAGTAGCATTAACGATCGCGGGGAGCGATTCCTGCGGAGGCGCCGGTATCCAGGCAGATATCAAAACCATGACAATGAATGGCGTATATGCCATGAGCGCTGTCACGGCTCTCACTGCCCAGAACACAACCGGCGTAAGAGATATAATGGAGGCAACTCCGAAGTTTTTGGGGGAGCAGCTGGACGCGGTTTTCGCGGACATCTTCCCGGACGCGGTTAAAATAGGAATGGTTTCGTCGACGGAACTCATCGACGTCATCGCCGACAAACTGACGGCCTACGGGGCCACCAACATCGTAGTGGATCCCGTAATGGTTGCAACCAGCGGGTCACGGCTGATTTCGGAAGACGCAGTGAGTACTCTTTGTGAACGACTCCTGCCCCTCGCCACAGTCATCACCCCAAACATACTTGAGGCAGAGATTTTGTCCGGGCTGACTATTGCAACACCTGACGACATGGTCACGGCTGCCAAGGCCATCTACGGCAAGTTCGGCTGCAACGTCCTGTGCAAAGGCGGGCACAACACCAATGACGCCAACGATTTGCTTTACGGGCGCGGCGGGATCAGGTGGTTCCGCGGCAGGCGCATCGACAATCCGAACACTCACGGCACGGGCTGCACGCTTTCCAGCGCTATAGCGTCGGGCCTCGCAAAAGGCCTGCCTCTGGAGGATTCTATCGAGGGCGCAAAGGCTTATTTGTCGGGGGCTCTTGCGGCGATGCTGGATCTTGGCGCGGGCAGCGGGCCTATGGACCACGGGTATTTGCTAGACGCGGGCGTTGACGCCGGCTCTGGCGTTGACGCCGGCCGCAACGCCCATGCCAAAGGAGGTGGTTGCCATGAGTAACAGGCGCACCTCGATTTTTGACAACGGCCTCATCTGGTTCGGCGCGGGAGTTTCCATCGCCGAAATCCTGACGGGGACATACTTCGCGCCGCTGGGCATGGCCAAAGGTCTGGCCGCCATCCTCATCGGCCACGGCATCGGCTGCGTGCTGCTGTTCCTGGCCGGCTACATCGGCGCCCTGTCACGGCGCAGCTCCATGGAAACCACCAAAATCAGCTTCGGCAACAAAGGCGGGCTTTTGTTTGCTTTCCTCAATGTGCTGCAGCTGGTGGGCTGGACGGCCATCATGATCTATGACGGGGCCCTGGCCGCCGGCGGGATTTTCGGCGTGGGCCACTGGGTCTGGTGCTTAGTCATCGGCGGGCTCATCGTCCTCTGGATCCTCATCGGCATTACGAACCTGGGCAAAATCAACACTGTGACTATGGCGGCTCTCTTCGTTCTGACGCTGATCCTATGCAAAGTGATTTTCTTCAGTGGCCACGGTGTGGCTGTGACGACGGGCTCACTTTCCTTCGGTGCCGCAGTTGAGCTGGCTGTGGCCATGCCACTTTCCTGGCTGCCGCTGATCAGCGACTACACCCGTGAGGCGGAAAAGCCTTTCGGCGCGACTCTCACCAGTGCTGCGACTTACGGCGCAGTGAGTGTCTGGATGTATCTCATTGGAATGGGTGCGGCGATTTTCACCGGCACCACGGACATTGCTTTGATTATGGTGAAGGCGGGCCTCGGCATTGCCGGCCTTCTGATCATCGTCTTCTCGACGGTGACCACCACATTCCTGGACGCATATTCCGCCGGCGTTTCCTCGGAATCAATTCACTCGAAGGTCGACGGCAAAACCGCGGCTATGGTTGTTACTGCCGTGGGCACGGCTTGTGCTATGGCCTTCCCCATGGATGACATCACTAACTTCCTGTACCTGATCGGCTCCGTATTCGCGCCGATGATTGCGATCCTCCTGGCGGATTTCTTTATATTGAAAAAGGACCGCCACACCAAAACCTTCTGCTGGGGCAATCTGGCGGTCTGGGCGGTGGGCTTCGTGCTCTATCGCTATTTGATGACGGTGGACCTGATCTGCGGAAACACCCTGCCGGACATTCTAGTCACCCTGGTCCTGACGATCTTGGTGAACAAAATTTCCTCTGTGGTTTCCGGCCGTTCGAGTGCCGGCCGCACGGATGCCTCGAGCCACGGTTCGGGCTCCAGGTCTGACTCCAATCGCACGGCGTAAGCCGGCGGCTGCCGGCCGCGCAGCGTAATATAATACGCGGGCGCCTTGGCCAGAGGTCGGGCCACCGACCACTGCACCTTGGCCGCCCGCACCTCTATCTATTAAATTAGGTCGATACGTGCGCTCGCGCACGTATCGACTCATATTTTTTATAAATAGTGCACTTAGGTCAAAAAATTCTGGCCTCCGCGCACGTATCTGGGATTCTCAGAGCATGGAGGTGCGCATATTGGAATTACAACAATTTCCTGCGCACGTATCAGCTATTTGAGAGGACAAAAAGTGCGTTTAGTCCTCAATTTTCTTCCATATATTACTATTTATGGTCGCTACTACCAGTACCGCGCACCTTGACCTCTTCAATCAATCCAATACGTGCGATTTTGGTTTACAATAATAATTAATTCGCACCATCGTCCCTGATATTTGCCCAATACGTGCGCAGGGATCTTCCCAGCCATTTTCTGTACATTCTTATTTTCCATTTATACCAATTTGAATCGCCTAATGGCAATCCGATTTATCATAATGCCAAACCGGCGCCGCGGGCTAGCCCACCCAAAAGGCTCAGGCCCGCGGGCGCCCGGGTTGATTACAATAAAAAGAAGTTACAGATGAAACCACAAATCGCAAGTTTGGATTTCATTATTGTTGCAGATATAGTATAATATAGACATAACAAGGAGGTGCATTCAGTATGATTAAGGAAACTAACAAACTAGATTCTATGTGTGGAGTATCAGACGAAGAATTAACATTAAGATTCCACGAGGCCGTTAGAATTGCTAATGAAATTAAAAAGGTTAAGGGTGTTCCAATAGCAAAATTTGATAAGAAGACTCGAAAAGCCTATTTAGAATATCCAGATGGCAGGAGAGAATATGAATAACACCGAAAACCAAAGATGATTGTACTTACTGGTTATAACGTAAGTAAACACTAAAAAATCCGAGTGGGTGCTCGGATTTTTTAAGTGCTTAGTTATTATCTTATTATTTGGGTTATTATGAGTTATTTATGAGAAAGAATGTTTTGAAAGGATTAATGAATTCTTTTGTCATTTCCTTTTGACAGTTATTATTATAGGAAATGAATGTGACGATAGTATGCCGATTGATAGTAGGCTATGTAAATAATGTGTGTCACCGCGTACATAATGCGTACATAATAGCCTCACATTTACATAGGCTATCGTTCCATCAATGGTACGTTACATACATTACTATTCTCTATACTCTCACGTTTATATGCAAGTTACGACAACCAAATTGTTATTCAAGCATTTTTTCGTTGCGCTAACTCTGCCGAAATGCCCTTGCATTTCTGGTAGTTTCTAAGGATTTCTAAAATATCTCGCCTCGTAATCGTTGCAATCACTCATTCACGAACAAAAAACAGCTATGCATATTTCTATGCATAACTGTACCATTGATGGAACAATACCCAACTGCCACAGTAAGGCATTTCGCACGCCTTGTATCGCAGGCTGCCCACGCACGCGGGCGT
The DNA here is from genome assembly GCF_004362975.1 of Aminicella lysinilytica. Lineage (GTDB taxonomy): Bacteria > Bacillota > Clostridia > Peptostreptococcales > Anaerovoracaceae > Aminicella > Aminicella lysinilytica. The sequence goes on from NZ_SNXO01000009.1 coordinate 47,554, forward strand.
TTGCAGGGCGGCGAGCCGGCAGGCGATCGGCGAGCAAGCAGGCGCCCCGCCAGCAGAGCCCACCCTAGTTCGACGCGGCGGTGCTGGTGCTGACCAGCTTCTGAAGCACTTTGTTGGCTACAGGGCCAGCGACGGCGCTGCCGTAACCGCTGTCCTCAACGCAGACAATAAAGGCGTAAGGATAGTTGGAATTCTTGATGAATCCTGCGAACCAGGCGTTCGGATTCTTATTATACACTTCTGCCGTGCCGGACTTGGCGTAGATTTTCAGGCCCGGATAATTATACTGGCCGTATTCCGACGTGACATTATTTCGCATCATACTGCGGAGCTTGGTGGCAGTAGCTGAATCTATCATTTGATTAGTTTTCTCCGAAGTACCGAGAGAACTGTGGATCAGCTTAGGAACAGTACCTTTGCCGTCATTTGCGATTGCACTCAGATACACGAGCATCGAGCATGGATTCAACTGATCCTTCCACTGGCCGATTCCGGCCCAGGCCAGATTCAGCGTTGCATTGCTCGGGAACTCGAATGAACCTTTGGCGTTGTGGACGCCGTCTATATCATAAGACGTAGTCAGACCGCATTTTTTAACATAAGATTTCATAGTCGAAGCACCGATCTCCTGAGTCAGCTCAGAGAAACCGCAGTTGCAGGACTTGGCCAGGGCACTGCGGAAATTTACCGTGCCGTGAGCCTGAGTACAGGTTATCTTCTCACCATTAATATAGCGGGTGCCGCTGCAGGTATAAGTCCAGGAACTCAGATCATCCAGATTCTCGATAGCAGCCGCCGATGTGAGCAGCTTGAAAATCGAACCCGGAGTTATGGTGCCTGACAGGAACTTATTGATATAGGTCCCAGATTCAACAGTTGACGGCGGATCGGCCGGATCCAGAGTCGGCTTGCTTACCATGCAGATGATCTCGCCGGTCTTGTAATTATATACGCCGACACAGCCATTGTAACTGCCGAGAGCCTCATAAGCCGTTTTGCATATGTCCTTATCAATTGTAAGAGTTATGTCATTGCCTTTGCCCGTTATACTGTAAACGCCGGTCAGCGTGTTATAACCCACAAGCTTATCTTTGAAGGCGCTTTCCGCCGAAGTGGAAATATTGCCGTCCATATCGCCAACCGCGTGGACCGTGGCCATTCTGGTTTCTTTGTCGCTGCTGTATTTGACGATGCCGCCGCCATTCTTCGCCAGGATATTGCCGTTGACATCGTAGATTTTGCCGATGGAAAGCCTGCCGCTGTCGTAAATGTGGCTGTTGGCGTAGTATGTCGCCCAGTCGTCGCCCACCAGGACGAACTTCACTACGAAGACACAAAGGCCCGCAAACAGCACAGCCGCCAGCAAAAGGCACAGCACTGCTCTTTTTTCTAACTTTTTCACAGTTCATCGCCCCCTTCACTTGTCAGACCTTTGTCCGACATACTCACTGCTATGCTTGCGTTTTGCCGCGTGTCCGCCGCCTTCAGGAAGGCCAGCAATCCCCAGGATGCTATCATGGATGTTCCGCCGCTGGCTACGAATGGGAAAGTTACGCCCGTCAGCGGGAACAGATCCACGGATCCGAAAACGTTAAGTATAGTCTGGAACAGGAACAGTGACATAGCCGAGCATGCGGCTATGGTGTAATATGTGGAACGCCCTGCCCATATGGACCGGAAGGCGAATATCGACAAGGTGATTATGGCCATGACCGCCATGATTGCAATGATCAGGCCCCACTCCTCGGCGAGAACGCCGAAGACCAGGTCAGTCTCCGAGGCCACGACATTTCTGAGCCAGCCTTTGCCGGCGCCCAGTCCCACAAAACCTCCGCTGGCAGCGGCCGACATGGTCCGCGTCTGTTGATAGCCCGCGGAATCAGCGTACTCCCAGACATGACCCCAGACCGCGAATCTGTCCGCTACGTAGGATTTGAACCTGATGACCAGCAAACCCCCGACGAAGGCAACGCCAACGATCAGGATGAGTTTTGTAAAATCCCCGCTCCGCAGGAAAGAAATTATCAGGAATGTGACAAAGAAAATTATCGCCGTGCCGAAGTCACCCATAAGTGCCAGGCAGCCGAAGCAGAAAACCGAAAACCCTGTAAATATGAGGGAATTTTTCTTTCGGAACAGTTCGTCCATAGATGCGGCACCGACCCAGATGAAGGCCAGCTTCACGATCTCCGAAGGCTGAAATGAAAATCCGCCTAACTGGATCCAGTTGGAAGCGCCGTTCTTGGTCGTTGCAAATGCAAGGTTGAAAAGCAGCAGCAGTGCCGCCGCGATATACATGAATTTCTTGATTTCGATAGTTCTGTCCAGGTCCCTCAGATAAGTGCACATGAAGAAGAACAGCGCCACGCCGACTCCGATAGCGATGAACTGCTTGAACACCTGATCCGGCAGGCAACTTGACGTGACCGCCAGGCTCAGGGTCGACAGGAAAAACGCTATGATTTCCAGCTCGAATCCTTTGCGGCGCATGGTTCTGAGGATGATCACATAGGCCCACATAAGGGCGCAGAGTCCTGCGAATGCCAGCATGTTCAGGGTAGTGAATTTTTCGCCCAGGGCAAAATGCAACTGGATGACCGTCAGTATCTGGAACAAAGTTATTGCCAGAAGTGATGGCCACGGTGAAATAAGCCGCGTGTCCTCGGTCCGCAACTGTACGTTGTTCCGGTGCTCTTCAAGACTGATGGGGAACAAAGTGCAGACGGCGGCGCCCAGCATTATGGTATCGCCGACTTTTACCTCTGTCGGTATGTAAGGCCTGGCCTTGACGCCGTTGATTATGGCTCCGTTCTTGGATCCCAGGTCCATGTATGTCCAAATGCCGTCGTTGTCACGGGTCAATGTCCCGTGGTTCCTGGAAACGCTCAGATCGTCCACCTGGATGTCGCAGCTCTTGGCTCTGCCGATGACGTTTTCCCAATGGGTAAGCGGCAGATTCTCATAATCGCCTATATGCAAGTATGCCCAGACTTCCGAAGGGTTCTTACTCTTCAGAAGGGACAGTATCGATTTCAGCAATATAAACAGGGCGAGGAAAATAAAGACCCATCTGACGATCGCCGTGTATATGAGCGCGACGCTGTCCGTCGCCGTAAACACTGTCGTGGCGCTTTCCATGATGTTCTCGAAAAATTTTCCTATGCCCTCTAGAATTCCCTGTACTATCTCCATAAAACACTCCTGTGGTATATCATACCACAAAACCCCCATCGATTCCAACTACCTGTCCTGTAATGAATGACGCTTTCTCTGAAGCGAGGAAACTTATGAGCTCCGCCACTTCCTCCGCAGTCCCCAATCTGCAGAGAGGAGTTTCATCCTTCAGGGCCTCTATGTCAGCTTCCGTCAGCTCAGCGTTCATGTCAGTGTCGATGACCCCCGGCGCCACGCAGTTGACCCGGATCCCCGAAGGGCCCAGCTCCCTGGCAAGACTTTTGCCCAGGCCGATGACTGCGGCTTTGCACGCCGAATAGCCCGCCTCGCATGACGCGCCCGTGACGCCCCACATGGACGATGTCAGGACGATGCTGCCCCGCTTGTCGCTGACCATGGCCGGGATCGCCGCCTGAAGAACGTTGACCACGCCGTCCAGGTCCACCCCGCGCAAAGTCTCCCATTGGGCGGCTGTCATGTCGGTAAACAGCCCGATGAGGCTGACGCCGGCATTGCACACGACTACATCAAAGGCCGGCTTGCCCAGGTCTCTGCAGGCGCTTTCTACACATACAAAGGTCTGCTCCCTGTTAGCCACGTCGCACCTGATAGCCATGGCCCCGGTCTCTTTCACCAGGGCTGCGGCCTCTTCAGCGCTTTCTTTGTAACAAAAAGCGACCTGATAGTCTTCCGATATTAATTTCCGTACTGTCGCCCGGCCGATGCCTCTCGACCCGCCGGTGACTAAAGCTGTCTTTTTCATAGGTATATTTTATCACAGTTAGAAGCGCTAATCTACTGGACTTTTGCGAAAAACAGTGGTAAACGCGATTTTAAGGTGAAAACAACATCGCGTTGTAGTTTTAACCTTAAAGTCGAATAACAAAAGGCACAATGAAAATTCTCATTGTGTCTTTTGCCGCTAATTATTTATTTTACCATCCTATTTACAAGGTCTATTTTAGTTCTCTGGATATCATGTTGTCATAAGTCTGATGTTCTACGATCATTCTTGATTTTCCATCTTTGACAAGGGCAACTCCAGGGATAGGATTCTTGTTGTAGTTGCTTGCCATGGAATAACCGTAGGCTCCTGTGGCGAATACTGCGAATGTGTCGCCTGCCTGAGGATGCGCGATCTCTAGATTGTTTATCAGAATGTCACCTGACTCGCAGCACTTGCCGCAGACTGTAACTGTGTCTGTCTTCGGCTCGTTTGCCTTATTGGCGATCACTCCTGTATATTCTGCCTGATAAAGAGCCGGCCTGATATTATCTGTCATGCCGCCGTTTACGGATATATATGTCTTGATGCCTGGAATTTCCTTGATACTTCCAACTGTGTAAAGCATGATGCCAGCTTCTGCGGCAATGCTTCTGCCCGGTTCAATTACTACATTAGGTCTCTCAACTCCGGCATTTTTATAGTAATCCTCGATTTTCTCCATTATCGGATCCAGGAAATAACTATATGGTTTTCTCTCTTCATTTATATATGTGGCGCCAAATCCTCCACCTACATTGATCTCTTTAATGTCGTATCCATAAGCCTTCTTGATTTTCTTTACCAGACCCAGCAATACATCCAATGCCATGAGATATGACTGGTTGTCGAATAACTGTGAACCCACATGGAAATGTAAGCCGTAGAACTCGACATATTTAGAATCTATAGCAGCCTTGATCTGAGGCAATATCACCTCATCATCCATAGGAATACCAAACTTGGAATCCTTTCCGCCTGTAGTGATGTACTTGTGTGTTGCACTCATTACGCCCGGCGTGATCCTGAACAAAACCTTGATAGTAGTGTTGCATTCTCTGCAGGCCTGCTCGATCAGCGACAATTCCTGAGGTCCGTCGATGATGATCCTGCCTATATGATTTTCAACTGCCAGTTTGATTTCATCATAGGATTTATTATTTCCGTTGAACTCGATTCTCTCAACGGGGAAGCCTGCCTTAAGAGCTGTATAAAGCTCGCCTCCGGAGACAACATCTACACACATTCCCTCTTTGTTCAATATATCCGCCATTGCAAGGGTGAAAAAAGCCTTGGCTGCATAAGCCGCTCTGGTCCTCGGGTACTTGTCCATGAAACTTTCCCTGATTTCTGAACATCTGCTTACAATGTCGCTCTCAGAATAGACATATAGTGGCGTGCCATACTTCTCTGCCAGTTCAACAGTATCGCAGCCGTCAAAATACAATTTGTCGTTCTTAATTTCTCTTATCATTTTCTCTCCTTATCAACTTATAGCTCTCCGTTTAATGATTAAAGTCAATTACGGGAATATATCAAGCAAAAATGATGCCAAGCCATAAATAGCCATTTTTCTGATAATTTGCAAGGCTTATCGGTGATTTTCTCTCTTCCGTGTACAAAAATCCATATAAATCGTCCCGATTTCAGAACGGTGTATTCTTGTTAGTGAACTCGCTTTGCTAAAACCAATTAGAGCGTAAAACCCGTATATGAAATTAATCAACACTATTAATTTGGTAGCACGAAAGATTCCTCTCATGCCACCAAATTCAATATAAGCTGATTATATTGTGTTATTTTCTACCTGCCCGAACTTGTCTTATGCCTCGTTTTATAATTACAACAAAACATATCATTATTCCAACAGTACCAATAATCTTAATTGGATTTCCGCTCAAGAATCCTATTATAGATTCAGGTATCCACCATGTAAAAAATGTAATAAAATTATCCACATTATTCTCCTTATTCCATATGTTATTGCATTAGAATTCTCGATAGTAGTTACAGGTAGTGGTTATCTTTCCACCTTAAACTTTATGCTTCTACTACTGGTATCCATTTTGCAGACTGCACCTAATGGTATCGTCATCATTGGTGTGTCGTGTCCTGATTGTATATTATACATAATAGGTACTTTTATATCTTTCAGAATATCTTCGAAATCTTTAACCGGTGTATATTCAGGCATTACCTCATTGCCACAATCAGCAAACTGACCAAGAATAATTCCAGCCACTCCATCATACTTGCCTGCATCCTTCAAATGGTAAGCGTACCGTTCCAAACGAGGTACGTCTTCACCTACTTCTTCGATAAATAGTATCTTCCCTTTCGGTTGTATTTCATATGGAGTGCCGATAGATGCTGATAGAAGTGATAGATTTCCTCCTACTATTGGGGCTTCTGCCATCCCGTCCTTTAATACTTCAATATCAAATCCATTAGTATTTTTAAATTCATAATACTCATCTGCATTAATAGCATCTTTCAAACTTTTTGCTGTCTGTTCATCGTAATCATCTATCATATTTGATGATACCATTGGGCCATGGAAGGTCACCAAATTACATTTTTGGTTAAACAGCAGATGCATGCTGGTAATATCGCTATAGCCCACAAATATTTTAGGGTTGCTTTTGACTATGTCAACATCGATATATGACATAGCACGACTCCCGCCATCGCCTCCCCTGACACAGAATATTGCATCTACATCAGGATCAGCAAACATTTTATTAATCCACATGCCTCTAGTTTTGCCATCGCCAGCCATAAACCCACCGTAATTATCAGAAATATTGTCTGACATTTTTACTGAATATCCAAGCGATTCAATAACTTCTTTACATTTTAATTCTCGTTCTTTGGGAACGAATGAACTAGGTGCAACCAATCCTATAGTATCACCTTTACTTAATTTCTTAGGATATTTCACAAAACCACTCCAATCCGTAGTTACAATTACCTAACATTTTAATACCAAATGATATTAACAACTAATACTGCTGCAATAAATGAAGCCAAATCAGCCATCAATCCAGCTGCTATGGCATGTCTAACTTTAGTAACACCAACACATCCGAAGTACACTGCGATAACGTAAAATGTTGTTTCAGTCGACCCCATTCCTACCGACGCTATCCTACCAATTTGGCTATCAACGCCATACGTTTTAAACAAATCGGCCATCATGCCTTGGGCTGCACCTCCTGAAAATGATCTCATAATCATCATAGGTAAGTTTTCTCCAGGGCATCCTAACAAACTAGTAAGTGGATCAATTATTTTTACTAAAATATCCATTGCTCCAGATTGCCTGAACATGCCAATTGCACATAGCATACATACTAGAAACGGAATAATACTAACTGCAACATTAAATCCTTCTTTTGCGCCTTCGCAAAACACCTCATACACTCTTACTTTTTTACATATTGCGTATAGTGGAATACCGCAAATAACAACCGGTAACGCATATTTGGAAATATAATCCATTATTGTTATAAACATTCTTTACCTCCCTACTCATGCTTCATTTTCAGCTTCATTAACAGTTTCTGTGTCAGTTTCTCCTGATCCAGAATCAGCACTAGCCTTTAATACTGCCAAATGAACTTTTTCTGTTGCTGCAGCAATCTCTTCTTTTGTAGTAGCCTCCCATGGAACATAATAGTTATTAGGAATAAATGAACCTTCTGCTTTTTCTTTAGCTAAAACATTTTCAAGTTTCCACATTTTTGTTTTAGAGAAAATCTTGGCGCAAATGATACCTGTTGCTGTTGAAATAATCGTACATAATAACATAGGCCCAACTACTTCCGTTATGTTTGCCGAACCCGCTGACGATCTAAACGCCAAAACGGTTGTAGGTATGATTGTAACTGAAGAAGTTGAAATTGCTAAGAACATACACATAGCGTCTGTAGCGGTATCTTTAGTTTTGTTTAATGTTTGTAAGTCTCCCATTGCCTTTAATCCAAACGGTGTAGCCGCATCGCCCAAACCAAGCATATTTGCAGCTATTTCCATTGCCATTGAAGCCATTGCTGGATGTTCAGGTGGTACATCAGGGAATAGTCTCTTCATGATTGGCTTTAAAGCATGGCTCAATTTTTGTGTAAGTCCACATTTTTCTGCCACCCTCATTAAACCTAACCAAAATGCCATAATTCCAATTAGACCAAATACTAACTTAACTGCATCGTCAGCAAAATCAAATACTGCTTGCTGCACATCGGCGATCTGACCTGTAAATACACCGCATACTATTGCGATTACAACTAGGCCGACCCAAATAAAATTCATCATTGATAATTCCTCCTATAAACAAATGAATAATAATGAATAAGTAATAACCTATAGTATTTTTATTATGCAATATGTATGCCATATAATATATCAATTATAAACCAGTATTCGCCCATATTTTCATAATAATCTGTCTATGGAATCCTAATATTGGGATTACTCATCCTAGTATTGGGACGAATTCTGCGACAAATTTAACAATCTTAATGAAGTTTTCCCATACAACAAAATACCAGGCTACACATTTATCCAATGGTTGCCTGGCTTACTACTACTATATTATTTTTAGTATAAAATTCAAAAGACTACAGTTTTTCCTAAGACCATCTGTTGCTAAGCATTGTAATACTCATAGACATTCAACGCCATTTCTTGGCATAAGCGTTCTGCCTTTGGTACATCAGTATTATTAGAGGCAAAGCAAAATATGTATGGCTTCTTTGCAAATATAATTCCTACATCATTTGCAATGCCTATGTCTTCTCCTGTTTTGTGTGCAATTGGTATGTTCCTTAAAAAAAATGGTATCTTATATGTAATCTGTTGATTCTGCAAAATCGAGCTCATTTCAAAACTAGCCCTTTGGGAAATCATTTCACCTGTATATAATTCTCTGAAAAAAGCACCCGTTTCCTCAAGTGAAATAACATTCTCCAAGCCCTGATTGCCTGATCCCGTATCAAACATCTTACGGCTTAGTATACTCTTATTAGCATGCTTTGAAGCCATAAAATCATTTATTGCTTCTATCCCTATCACATCTATTAGCATATTGGTTGCAGTATTATCACTAATAAGTATCATCAATTTTATAATATCATCCACTGTTAACTCAAGCCCATCATGCATGCAATTAAGCACACCACTTTCAGGGAACATATCCTCAGTCAAATTACCAGTATTTAAATCCGCCGCATAGTTCTCCGCACACGCAAATGGAACTTTATCTAAGTTTTTTAATGTCACAATACTATCACGTTCAAGTATTCCTTTCTCTATCTGGTCAAAGGCCGCTGCCATAATCCAGATTTTTATTACACTTGCAGATTTAAATAAATCATCAACGTCTCCATTATTATTGCAACCTCTAGTGTTATCTATGGCAACGCCATCGATTACTTCAATTTCATCTCCATCCTCTATTCCTTGCGCGTATATTCCAACATGCCCCTCCAAAGTATAGGTTTCTTCTTTCATTTTTCCTATCAATTTTCTGCTATCCATTATTCCTCACTCTATTACAATTTAAACTAGTTATCACGCCAACATAAAATTAGCGTGTCCGCATGATTTTCATCAGAATGCCTCTTCCTTCATAATCATAAACACCAGCAATAAGTACTTTAATGCATTTATTGTTACAAATATGCACAAGAGTGCATATACCGTTCTGATTACTTTAAATACAAACCCGTACCCGGGCAGTTCTTTATTGTCATTTACAAATTCTATTTTCTTATAGACTAATAACTTGGTAAAACTATCTACACCATTTTTTGAAACTATACCAAATCTAAAAAACGGTATCACCAGCTTAGGCTTTTCATCCTTTTTATAATATAATTGTATACCATTCCTAGTAAAATGAACAAACTTAACTGCATCCATATCAACGTCAACATGTCTGCCAAGCATTTTATTGTGATATGTCAGGGTGTGCTCAGTAAAATCCGTGTAATAAAAGCTATACGCTATTAAGAAAAACGCACATACAATTAGGCATGCTGTGAATAACAGCAAAAAAGATAATGTGCTATAATACTGATCATAATCGCCTATGTGAAATACTTTTATCTCTGTGAACAAAAATATCCTACTTAATGCAAATACTATCAATGAAACCAAGAATAACTGTTTCGACAATGATGTGTAAAAATATCTAATCTCACGCATTAATACTCTTGTATGGCAAATAGCCATACTCTCCTTTCAGTTAAAACAATTAGTTCTGATTTATTTGCCGATAATCTCCTTAATAACGCGCAGTGCGTTCTCGTGAGTAATCTTATCGATTTCATCATCAGTATAGTATTTCTCCATAGCGTTCAGTACCTTGGTAAATCCCGAGTAATCTACAAGTTCGCCTGTAGAATCTATACCGTCAAAGTCCGAACCGAAGCCAATGGCGTTGATTCCGGCTTTATCTGTCATATGTCTCAGATGTTCTATGATCTGATCTATAGTAGCGTATTCCGACCCTTCCTTCAGGAAGGAGCTTTCAAAGTTGACGCCTGCGATACAGCCCTTCTCACCGATGACCTTCAACTGATCGTCAGTCAGGTTTCTCTTATGTCCGCAGAGAGCCTTGGAGCATGAATGAGTAGCCATGAACGGCTTCTTGCTGTACTTGGCAACATCGTAGAAGCCACCCTCTGACATATGTGAAACGTCGATGATCATTCCCAGGTCATTCATTTTGTTCACGACCTCGATGCCGAACGGCTTGAGTCCCTGGGCATTTTCCTTAGGATCGTCGAAGCATGGGAAACCGATGCTGTTCTCATATCCCCACATAAGGGTGATAAGTCTTACGCCCAGGTCGTAAACTTCCTGGATCCTCTCGATCTTGCCGTCAACGAAAACGCCGTCTTCTATAGTCAGGAATGCGGAAAGCATACCTTTTTCAACGTTTTTCTCGATGTCCTCGGCACTGTAAACCTGTGAAATGATGTCCTTGTTATTCTCCATTTCTTCCTTGAAGCAACCATAAATTTTATGGAACAGATCATAAGGATCCATCGTCTTCATTTCAATTCTCGACAGGTAGCAGGCGAAGAACTGGCACATGCCATGATTCTTCTGCATAAGTTCCAGATTCAGATGGCCCTTGCCGCTACGCAGCGATCTCTCATCATGTCTCCAGCATTCGATCATGGAATCGCAGTGCATATCTATTATCTTCATGTCTTTTTTATTCATAATATTGCCCTCCAAAATTTCTTAATTATGTTATACTATGATTAAAAGCAATAATTATGCCAAAGTTCTATCAATGGTGTCTGCACTTATATACTAATATGGCGGCACAAAATTTGCAATACAATATTTATATTTTTATTTTCACCAAAGGAGAGCCTATGAGCATAGATATTGAAAAAATCAAGGCCAGCGTAGACGAAGTCTTCGATGACGTCGTCTCCATACGCAGACATATACACATGAATCCGGACCTGAGCGAGCAGGAGTCCGCAACGGCGGAATTCATTTCAGCAAAACTGGACGAAATGGGGATCCCATACAAGGCCAACGTTGCAGGCCACGGCATAGTCGCTACTATCGTCGGCAAGAACAAAGATAAGGCTGTGGGCATCAGGGCCGACATGGACGCCCTGCCGATCACGGAAGAAACGGGATTGCCATACAGTTCAAACAAGGCCGGCGTCATGCACGCCTGCGGTCACGACATCCATACATCTATATTGCTTGGCACAGCCAAGGTCCTGAAATCTATGGAAGATCAGCTACCGGCCAGCGTTACCCTGCTGTTTCAGCCTTCAGAAGAAACCATCGGAGGCGCTGAGTCCATGATAGAGGAAGGCTGTCTCAAGTCACCTGACGTAAACAGCGTCATCGGTCTTCACATCGACCCGGAAATCGAAACCGGCAAGATATGCATAATCGAAGGCCCTATGAACGCCGCCTCATGTGAATTCGAGGTCAAGGTCACGGGCGTTTCCTGTCACGGAGCTCATCCTGACAAGGGTCTGGACCCATTGCCTCCGGCCTGCGCTATGATCACATCGCTGCAGTCCATAATCACCAGACGACTTAATCCCGCCGAGGCCGGCCTCATAACCGTAGGCCAGTTCCACAGCGGCACCAAGAACAATATAATCCCGGCGGTAACAGAATTCTCAGGAATGCTGAGAGCTTTCACGCTAGAAAACCGCGCCTTCCTTAAGGCTGAACTGGAAAAGGTCTGCAAAGGCACTGCTTCCGCTTACGGTGCCGGTTGTGAAGTTGAATTCTGCGACAGCTACCCGTCCCTGGAAAACGACTCGGAACTCTATGGACTAGTTAAAAAAGCAGGCGAAGATATCCTGGGAACTGATAAAGTACAGCTCCGCGATACGCCAAGCCTGGGAGCCGACGATTTCGCGTATTTCTGTCACGGGAGCCGCGGCATGTACTTCGACATTGGTTGCACAGATAAAGGCGAGAAAATCTACCCTCTTCATAATGAGCATCTCTGCCCAAATGAGGAGTGTATGCGTACCGGCATGCTTGTAGAGATTCTCAGCACATTAAGAATATTAAATAAGGAGTTTGGAAATGACTGATAAGAAAGACGATCAGATCCTCCGCGACACAATTGTCAAAGTAGACCTGGGCAAACTGAAACACAACATGAAACTGATAGAAGATATGGTCGGCCCGACTACAGCCGTCATGGCCGTAGTCAAGGCAAACGGCTACGGACTTGGCGCCGTGGGAATCGCTCCAGCCCTTATGGAGAGCGGTGCATCGTATTTAGCCGTTGCGACCCTCAGCGAAGCCGTAGAACTCCGGCAGAACTACCCAGGCTATCCTTTGTTCATACTGGGGCATACGCCGGACAGGTTGTTGCCGGTAGTAGTAGAACAAAACATAACTCAGACAATTTTTTCCATGGAGCAAGCTAAGATCATGGATGATGCATATGCCAAATCAGGCAAGACCGCCAAGGTCCACATTAAAGTCGACACGGGCTTCCACCGCCTGGGCAAAATGCCATCTCCGGAATACGCAGAAGAAATCTGCCAGATCTGCGCACTAGAGCATCTGGACGTGGAGGGCATATTCACCCACCTGGCTCTGGTAAACGATGAAGAAGATGAGAAGCAGTACGACCTGTTTATGAACTTTGTCGAAAAGTTGGAATCTATGGGATGCAGTTTCAAATACAAGCACATGGCCGACAGCATCGCCTGCGTAGATTTTCCGAAGTACAGACTGGATATGATCCGCCCCGGTGCTCTGATTTACGGAATGCGCGGCTTCCACAAGGGATTTCTTCCTGTGGAGCAGGCAATTTCCTTCAGCACCAGGATCTCGCAGCTTCATCAGGTCAAAGCCGGCGAAGGCGTCAGCTATGACTATATGTGGAAAGCACCTAAGGACAGCGTTATCGCCACACTGCCTTTCGGCTATGCCGACGGCTATCCCCGCAACCTGCGTGACAAAGGTTATGTGATAATCCGCGGAGAAAAGGCACCTCTCGTAGGAGTTCTCTGCATGGATCAGTGCATGGCCGATGTTACTGATATTCCAGGGGTTTCAGAAGGCGACGAAGCCGTGATTTACGGTGACGGCAGCGACGGTTCCATGACCATCGAAGAAGCCAGCAAACTGGCAGGTACCAACAAGAACGATGTGATTGCAAGAATCCCTGCAAGGCCGCCGAGAGTCTATACAGAATAAAATGGCATAATAATACGAGCCCCCGCTTTCTCATGTGGAGGCTCGTTTTATTTTACTTGATTCCGTATTTTTTCAACTTCTCATATAGCACCGTCCTGGAAATATCCAGTTCTTCCATGACAGCCTGCTTATTGCTATTATGCTTCATCATAGAAGTATCTATTATTCTCTTCTCATCTTCAGCCAGCATTTCCTTCAAGGTATTGGCAGTTCCGGCCGTACCTATTCGCAAATGTTCCGAATAAACTATATTGGATTCACAAAGTGTTATGGCCCTTTCAATGGTGTTTTCAAGTTCCCTGACATTTCCCGGCCAGTTGTATGAGAGCATCTTATTCAAGGCGTCTCCTGAAAACTGTTTCATCTCCATGCCATATTCGTTGCATACCCTCTTCAAAATGTGATTTATCAGAAGATAAAGGTCTGACTTACGCTCTCCGAGAGGCGGTATGTCTATTGGGAAAACATTTATCCTATAATACAGATCCTGTCTGAAGGTCCCATTGGCCACCATAAGTTCCAGATTCTGATTAGTTGCGGCTATTATCCTGACGTTAATTCTGATAGGCTTGGATGACCCGACTCTGTATATTATCTTATCCTGCAACACGTGCAAAAGTTTGACCTGGATTTCCAGAGGTATATCGCCTATCTCATCCAGGAAAAGCGTACCGCCGTTGGCCGCCTCAAAGAAGCCCGTCTTGCCTTCATTTTTTGCGCCTGTAAAAGCCCCTCCTACATAGCCGAAGAGTTCGCTCTCGAACAGCGACGGTGCGATGGCGTTACAGTTGACTTCAATAAATGGCGTGCCCGGAGTGCCATAGTCATGTATTTCTTTTGCCAACTGGGATTTTCCAGTTCCGCTTTCTCCTGTAATTATTACATTGAATTTATTCTGCGATGCCTTGTAAGCTAAATATTTCACCTCATTGGCCTGAGGACTCCTGCCTACAAAACTTTTAAAGGCATCTTCCGGAAAGCCTAATTCCTTCTGACTTTCCCTAAGCTGGCCGTCCTCCATCTGCTCGATTATCTCGTTCCTGGCGATCATGAGTTTCTCCAGATTTTCAGCTTCCTGGATTATCAGGAATACTCCGTCATCAGCACCTTCCTCACGCCATGGCACTATGGTGCACACAAATGGTCTCTTATTAATTTCATATATGCTGTTATTAATAATTGTCTCCCGGCCGTCAAGAGCCCCAAACAATTCATCTGATAGTTTGGACTTGTCGAATAGCTCAAGAAACATCTTCCCCGTAACATCGATGTCCTTGCGTTCTACATCCTTAGCAATAAAACCATGCCCCCGCAGAAGGTCTCCAACTGCTTCGTGTCTGACGCTGTAGCCTCTGGCCTGAACGAACTTGATGCTTCCTGTCTTTCCGTCTATGACTACAGTATTGCCAACTGAACTATAGTATTCTATCCTGTTAGGCTGGCCATTGACCGTGATTTCCGTAACTTTGTTAGCTGTATCTATACTGGCCGATATGTTGAATCCGAAATAATTACTGCTTATGCTGACAGGGACCCTTAACTGATGTTCCCTTATATACTTATACTGTGACTGGATCTTCTCGTTATTATAAACTCCTATAGCCAACAGCATATCATCATCCTTGATCTGTTTATCATTGATATTCAGGGACTTCAATTCATCTAATGATAATTCTCCGTCATCGTCACCGAGTTTGTTGTCTGCTATTACTACAATGTCTCCATCTTCAATTTTCCCGGATCCGTGGTTATTATGAGCATCCACAACTATACCGGTGATTTCCTTGGCTATCTGGTTACACATCTGTATGCGTCTGCTTTTATCCACATAAACAAGTCCAAGATTCATATTATTCATAATAAACTCTATCTGACTGCTACTTACCATTAAGGAATCTCCTTTCAATGCACTACTGTACTACATTTTATCATAATTATAAAATAGGTAAAGTTATTTTTATTGTCACGGCATACATTTTGCATATAATATATTTATGGAGGTACAGTGATTTGAATATAATTAAGGACATAAAAAAAATTCCCGGCAGGTCAGGATTGTACTACAAAAATCTGGTCACCAATGAGGTGCTTGCGTATAATGAAACCGAAGAGTTTCACCCGGCCAGTATGATCAAACTGCCGGTGTTCATGGCTATCAGCAAAATGGTGGCTGAGGGCAAGGCCCGCTGGAACGATAAAATCAAAATAACCTATGACGTAAGGGTGCCAAGCTGTGGGGCTTTCAACGCCTTCACCGACGAGCCGGTAGTAGATGTTAAGACTCTTTGCAATCTTATGATAACTATCAGCGATAACACGGCGGCCAATGTGCTGATATCCCATTTCGGTATCGACAGACTCAACGGTGAGTTTGCCGCCACAGGCCTTGAGAAGACCCATCTGGAGCGACTCTTCTACGACGACGAAATGCAGGCAAAGGGCTTCAACAATAAGGCTGTTCCCGCAGAACTCGGCGGACTGCTGGAAAAACTCCACAGGAAAACTTTTGTTAATGAAAAAGTCAGCGACGAGGTACTGGCCGTCCTTTACGACCAGCAGGACAAATGCTACATCCCCGAATGGTTCGAGGACGAGTGCCCGGTGGCCAATAAGACCGGCGGCGCGCGAGGCATCCTAGGCGACGAAGCACTGGTGCAGACCGACAAACCCTTCGTCCTCGTGATGATGTTCAACGAGACCGTGACCCCCGAAGCGGCGGAATTCATGCGCCACGCGGGGAAACAACTGTATTTGAGTAATACCAGCAGATAATTGCTGTGATATAGACGAAGAAAGGAGTCACTATGAAAGTATATTTAAGCGCAGACATAGAGGGAATCAATAATGTAACTGCCTGGGACGAGACGGAGCTCAACCTTCCGGACCATCAGCAGGCTTCGAGGCTCATGACCGACGAGGTCCTGGCCGCATGCCGGGGCGCCATCAAAGCCGGGGCTGACGAGATCCTCCTGAAGGACGGTCACGACTCAGCCCGCAACATAATTATCGACGAGTTGCCCGAGGAGGTCCGCATCATGCGCGGATGGGCCAACACGCCGGAATCCATGATGGCAGCCATCGACAGCAGTTTTGACGCCGCCATTTACATCGGCTACCACGCAGGGGCAGGCTACAACGGAAACCCTTTGTCCCACACCATGGACCTCAGCAATAACTACATCAAAATCAACGGTAGGCGGATCAGCGAGTTTGACATGAATGCCTATGTGGCGGCTTACTACGGCGTGCCATCTGTGTTCATCAGCGGAGACGAGCAGGTCTGCAGTCTGGCAAAGGAGCTCGTGCCTGAGATTGGCACCTGCGGCGTCAAGTACGGCATCGGCAATGCGACCTTCAGTATCGCCCCTTCTCTTGCGTGCAAAAAAATCGAAGCGGGCGTTTGCGCGGCTTTGGCTAACCGCGACAAATGTCTGCCTGTCACGCCGGATCACTTCGACATGGAGATCAATTTCAAAGAGTGCGTCCACGCTCTGCGGTCTTCTTTCTATCCCGGCGCCGAGCAGCTGGACGAGCGCACGGTGCTCTATAGAGGAAAGGATATCCAGGATATGATGGCAGCAAGGATGTTCATGCTGTAGATGCGATGGGACGGAGGCTGCGGATCGCTGGGGCCGACGGCCGCCTATGCGATTGACTTGAGGCCGCGGCGGCTACCGCGGCGCGCAAGTGTTTGGATTGCAGCGGCTACCGCGGCGCGCAAGAATTGGATCAATAATTGACGTGATGTGGCGGATATCGGATTTCAGAAAAGGCTCCGTGCAAGAATCGACTGAATAATTGATTCATTGTGGCGGATACCGGATTTCAGCACCGACACCGCGCAAGAATTGATTGAATAATTGATTCATTGTGGCGGCTTCAGGCCTTCAACGTAGTATTTTCAATGGCTACGCGCCACAATGTCTATGAAATCTTCCCGATTCTTGCGGCTTCGTCCTGATATTTTGGGTGACGCGCCACACCGTCTTAAATAATGCAAGGATCCTTGCGCGCAAGCCCTTCAATATAATTTGATGTGCCACATAGTAATCAAAAACGCAGTGATTCTTGCGCGTGGGATCGGACAGCTTTTTGTCGGGCAACTTGCTATATATCAAGCTAGTCCTGAGGCAACAGTCAATATCACCTAAGTGCCCGACAGAAACCGATTGATCCATCTAATGAATTTACACACAAATCTGACCTTGACAATCAGTGGAGGTCTCTGCGCACGTATTGGGCTGATATCCATAACGATAGTGCGGATTTTTTATTATTGTAAACCAAAATCGCACGTCTTGGCCGAATTCAAGGTGTCAAGGTGCGCGTCAATGGGCTTATTATCCTTAATTGTTATTTAATGGTAGTAAGTCGGATTTAAAACGCACTTTTTATCCTCTACAGCAACTGATAAGTGCGAGGGCAATCGTTGAAATTCCAATATGCGCACCTCCATGCTCTGAGAATCACTAATACGTGCGGAAACCAAATTGGGAACCTGGCAAAACGCACCTTTGTTACTCAATACAGGGCAATACGTGCGAGAACGCACGTATGCGGCCTGATTACCAATAAACAGTGCGCGGGCCGGGCAAGGCAACTGCGGCGACCCGGCCGGGCAAGTCGACTGCGGCGTGCGCGGGCCGGGCAAGACAACTACGGCCCGGCCGGGCAAGCGGCCGGGGCCGTCGCAAAATTCGCGACCTGGCCGAGCAGTCGTTTCTACAGGTCTTCGTCCAGCACTGTCCCTTCGGCGACGAAATTTGTCGGACCGGTCAGGTACACGTCTGTTACTCTGTCTCCGTCTCTTTCAATGGTTATGAAGAGCTCGCCTCCCGGTACCAGAACTTTCACATTGTTCCCGGACACCCTGCCCATGATCGTCAGGGCGGCCACCATGGAACCGGTGCCTGTGCCGCAGGCGTAAGTGAAATCCTCCACGCCACGCTCATAGGTCAGCTCCCTGACCAGATCCTCACCGATAATATCGTAAAAGTTGATATTTGCGCCTTTAGGAAAATCCGGGCTGTTTCGAAGGTCGCGGCCCAGGGTGCGGAGTTTATCACGATCCGCCTTCTCAAGGCCTTCGATTTCAACGGCTGCGTGAGGAAGCGGCGGATCTCCCAGCTCTATATAACTGCAGGCACACTCCTGACCCCCAGCCGCGGTGACATTCTTCACCAGCTGAAGTTTTGTTACATCATTGAGCCTGACCTTGTACTGGCGCTCGGTCTGGCGCCAGCCTTTGACCATGCCCGCGGTGGTTTCTATGTGCTGAGTCTCTCCCGCCAGGCCCCGCTCAAAACCGTACCTGGCAATGCATCTGGCTCCGTTGCCGCACATTTCGCCGAGGCTGCCGTCGGAATTATAAAAGGTCATGCGATAATCGCCGCCGGCCTGGGCCGCATCTACGAGCATCATGCCGTCAGCGCCGATGGAAAGCCGCCTCTGGCACAAAGTCTTCGCCACATAAGACGCCCTTTCCGGCGTGAGGTTTTCTTCTCTGTTGTCGATTATGATGAAGTCGTTACCGGCTCCGTGCATCTTGGTGAATTTCAATTTTTCAGCCTCCAATGATCAATATTTGTGGATTATGTTCTCTACTATCATGTACCAGAAGGCGATGTTGCCCACTACATTCGATGTGGTAGAAATTATACTCACGGCCAGCGGTATGGTAGTCGTGAAGTTCTCGATGACTGCGATCAGAGTCGCGATCACAAAGCATACCAGGACGATGATGTCCGTGGCCATCCTCCGCTTTCTGTGCATGGCGGTCTGGTCTTTGCTGAGGTATGACAGCTCCATGATCACCAGCACAAAAAGCAAAATGGTAAATGCGATCGAAATCACATTGCTGATGTTTATTAGAGTCGTCAGGCCTCCCGTATCAAGGGATGACATGCCAACGGTTACGGTTATTATCAGCAGCACCAGGTTGAGCAGATACGTTCCCAGCGTCACGCGCCTTAGAATTAATGTGTTTTTAGTTTCTTTCATCAGTTTTCCCCCTGTGATTATTTCTATTAAAATATTTTACCACATGCGTTGGGCTCTGACAATTGCCCTTATTACATTGGATAGTGTCAAGTTGTTGTTGGTAATTTGGGTTGACAGTTTCTGTGGCTTTAATATTTTCTACGATGGCGTGACATTCTGTAACTGTCCAAGGCTCTTTAGGACCTGCTGAGTTCCGCTTCCTGTATCGAAGATGCCTCGTATTTTCGCATCGATTATGCTC
>NZ_SNXO01000010.1 GCF_004362975.1 Aminicella lysinilytica
TTATATTTTCAATTTCAATTATACTTGAAAGTGGAGCATTTGGCTCTATATTTTTTTGATCTCTCCAATTCTCTCTTTTACACCATTATACGGACTCAATCCGAGGGCAATCGTTGAAATTTCAATATGCGCACCTCCATGCTCTGAGAATCACAGATAAGTGCGGAAAACTAATTGGGGCCGGCCAAAATGCACCTTCCTTTCGAAATAGGGGGGCATAAGTGCGGGCGCGCACGTATACGACCAAATCAATAATATATGGTGCGCGACACACGGATCGTACCACTGATGGAGCCATACCCTACAGGTGATACATTTTAACTGAAGTGAATTTACACTCAAATATGAACTTGACAATCTCTATGGACGCAGCGCGCAAGAATTACCCTGAAATTATAGTCACTGTGGCATTATCCAATTTTTGAAATCAATGAAACGCAAGAACCGGCCCGATAATTGGACCACTGTGGCGGATATCGGATTTCAGAACAGGTTCCGTGCAAGAATCAACCAAATAATTGATCCATTGTGGCGAGTACAGGCCTCTACGGCAGTGTTTCCAATGGCTGCACGCCACATTGCTTATGGAATTTACCTGATTCTTGCGTGTGACTCCCCTATATTTTGGTGAAACGCCACAGTGCCTTCAATAATCCAAGGATCCGTGCACACAAGCCCTTCAACTTGGTTTGATGCGCCACATTGCTTGTGGAATTTACCTGATTCTTGCGGGGGACCGGGATGCCCTCTCTTTGCTATCCTGTTTTCCATTGCGGCTCAAGCCGCGGTAAACAGGCGATAGAATCTCACCCCGTTCGATTCTTTACCATTCATTCCAATATAATAGCACCCTGAAGGGTGCTATTATATTGGAGCGGGCGATGAGAATCGAACTCACAACTTAGCCTTGGGAAGGCCACGTTTTGCCACTAAACTACGCCCGCATATATGAACTGTCTTATAGTTAACAGTTATTTGTCTTTATTATTGGGAAGGCACCGTTCACAAGCCTACAATCGGCGTGCTCGCTACGCTGTCCTGTTTTTATATGTGGGCCGCCGGCCGGAAGGCCAGCGGCCATTTATTTCATTGCCAGGCACGCATCATACAGCGGCCATTTATTTCATTGCCAGGCACGCATCATGCAGCGGCCATTTATTACTATCTGCTATTCCATTGCTGCTTTAATCTTGGCCGGCAGCATTCTGCATTTGTCGGCGGAGATGGAAGCTACTGATACGCGGAGGCCTTTGGCCAGAGGTACCAGGAAGATTCCTTCCTTTTCCAGCTTGGCGCTGATCGCGGCCGGGTCGTCGCATGGGATAGATGCGAAAAATCCAGCATCATATGGGAGGATAGTCAGGCCAACCTTTGCGGCCTCTTCCTCGAAAGCATGACCACGCTCCAGGAGCATGTTGCGGATCTCAGCTCTTTCATCAGATACTCTCTGAAGAAGATCCGGATCAGCATAGATATTCGCAATTATGCTCTGACCGGCCTTAGGGCTGTTGGACCAGGTGCCGCGGGCGGAAAACTCGCAGACACGGACGAACTCGTCAGCGATCGCTTCATCCGGTGCCAGACAGATCATTGCTCCACAGCGAAGGCCGTAAAGAGTGAACGTCTTAGACATGCTGAATGCGATTATCGGAAGGACATTAGCCGGCAGAGTTTCAAGGATCGGCAGGAATTTCCTGTACTCATCCTCGTCTCCGGCGAAGTCGATATATGCTGTATCAACAAGGAGTGCGACCCTCTTCTCAGGCGGCAGATCTGCCAGGAAGCCGGAAACTCCCTTCCAGTCCTCCACAGTCAGAGAATAGCCTGTAGGATTCTGAGCCGGCGTGTTTATGATTATCACCAGCCTGTCCTGATTTGCCAGGATCTCCTTGACGCGCTTGCTGAAATCTTCAATGTTGAATTTTCTCTTATCGTCGAAGAGTTTGAAAGTAGCAAGTGTTCTTCCAAGCTCCTGAGCGATGGTTTTATATGGGCCCCAGAACCAGTCCGTCGTCAGGATCTGATCTCCCGGGCATGAATAATTCGAAACCGTGTTTCTGATGGAACCGGTGCCGCCCGGCGTTGCCACTGCGCGAACCTGTCCCTTAGGAACATAACTCCTGAGAGCTGCCTTGATAGCCGCTGTCCGGAAAGCCGGCGTACCACCTATCGGCGCATACTGGGCATATTCCACAGGCTCAAGTCCCATAAATGTATCGTCTACCGATGAGAGCACCATTAAGTCGCCGTCGTCATCCAGCAGAGCTCCTATAGTAGCATTTACAACGTTCTCATCGCCTACTTCAGCGATCATCTCGTTCGCTCTTCTGCTAATACCAAATATGACATCCTCTTTCGGGATCTCTCTTCCATTCTGTGCAGCCATAATGAAATCCGACATACTTAACGCCTCCTCTACGTGTGTATTTTTAAAAATTAACACCATTAATTATAGACTTAACCTGGCGCTATTACAAGTTTTTTATCTGTATATAGTTGATTTTTTTGCCTTCGCCGGCGAACTTGTCCTCATACTCCGTAGTGACGAAGGAACCCGCCGGAAACTCCCCGTGAAGGTCGCGGCTCAACTCTGTGATCTCGAATAAATCCAGGTTCTGAACCTGTTCGACGGTATATTCGAACAATCCGACATTATCCGTCTTAAACTCTATCAAACCGCCTTTTTTCACCACGCTGGCGTACTCTCTGAGCCTTGGCCCACAGGTCAGGCGCCGTTTCTCGTGGCGGGCCTTAGGCCAGGGATCGCTGAAGTTCAGAAACATACCGTCAACCTCTCCGGGCTGGAATATATCGGCCAGGCTTTTTACATATTGTAGTACAAAACGCACATTGTCGCAGTCGGCCGTCCGGGCTTTTTCCAGGGCGTGCAGCGCTACGCTTTTATGGCCTTCAAAGGCTATCAGCTTCCAGTCGGCATGCCTGGCGGCCGTGCCGCAGACGAACTGACCTTTGCCGCAGCCGATCTCTGTATATAATGGTCCGCGGCTGGGCAAAACCTCCGCCCACCTGCCCTTCATACCGGCAGGATCCGCCACGATCTGATCTTTGTGCGCTGTTAACTTCTCGTCTAAATTCTTGATCTTTCTCTGCCTCAAATCAGCCTCCGACCTTCGTCATGTAGATTCGTTCCAATATGATAAACACCAGGAAGGCATTGAGGGCGATCAGCGCCCAGATGTCCTTGGCTTTGAATTTCATTTCGTGGAGTCTGGTCCGGCCTTTACCGCCGCGATAGCACCGGGCTTCCATGGCCATAGCCAGATCCTGGGCTATTCTGAAAGCGCTGACGAAAAGCGGTACCAGTATCGGTATCAGGGATTTCGCCCGCTTGAAGATGTTGCCGCTTTCGAAGTCGGCTCCTCTGGCCTGCTGAGCTTTCATTATCTTGTCCGTTTCCTCCAGGAGGGTCGGGATAAATCTCAGGGCAATGGACATCATCATGGCGATCTCGTGAGTCGGCACTCCGATTTTCTGCAGAGGCGTCAGGAGCCTCTCTATGCCGTCCGTCAGGCTGATGGGCGTGGTTGCCAGGGTCAGCAGTGATGATCCGATTATGAGAAGCAGCAGTCTGATACTCATGAATACAGCCGTGTACAGACCGTTATCAGTGACTTTCAGAAAGCCTATCTTCCAAAGCACCCTTCCATCTACCATAAAGATATTCAGGAAAAATGTGAACAGCAGTATCAGCAGTATCGGCTTGAGGCCTCGCATGATGTAACTTATAGGCACTTTGGAAATGGCTACAGTCACGAAAAGAACGCCTGCGCAGATGCCAAAGCCAATGAATGAGTTCACTATGAACAGCTCGACGATATAAAGCACCGTAGCTATTATTTTGATTCGTGGATCCAGCCTGTGAATAGGCGAATCCCCAGGGTAATACTGACCCAGGGTAATATCTCTGATCATTTAGCTTTCTTTCCTCGCAAATATCTGTATAATTCTTCCTCGGCATCCTTCAGGTTCAGCACGTTGGTGCTGACCTCGACGCCGCGGTCTTTCAACTCGTACATCATTTCCGTCACAGGCGGCACGTCCAGACCGATGGCTGCAAGCCTGTTCCTCCGCGTGAACACCTCGGCAGGAGTCCCCACAGTGATCATTTTGCCCCTGTCCATGACCATGACTTTGTCGGAAAGTTCGGCTACGTCGGCCATGTTATGAGAAACAAAAATTATTATATTGTTTTCCGTGCGGTGTATCTCACGGATCATCTGCATTATTTCTTTGTGGGCGCCCGGGTCCAGGCCGGCTGTCGGCTCGTCAAGAATGAGGACCTGGGGTTTCATGGCTATGACTCCCGCTATGGCTACACGCCTTTTCTGGCCTCCCGATAGATCAAAAGGCGACCTGTCTTTGACCTCTTCGTAATCCAGGCCTACAAGTTCCAGGGCTTCCTCGACTCTGTCGTCCACCTCGTCCTGACGGAGCCCCAGATTCTTCGGCCCGAAGGCCACATCCAGGGCAACGGTCTCTTCAAACAGCTGGTATTCAGGGTACTGGAAAACCAGGCCTACCCTCCTGCGTATATCGCGCATGGATACGCCGGGTTTGGTTATGTCCACGTCGCCGATTATGATAGTACCTTCATCGGGCTTCAGCAGACCGTTCAGGTGCTGAAGGAGCGTGGACTTTCCGGAGCCTGTGTGACCGATGATACCCACCACCTCGCCATCGTAAATGTCGAAGTTGATGTTATCCAGAGCCAGCTGCTCATCCGGCAGACCTTTGCTGTATATATGTGATACGTTTCTTACTTGTATTGACATACGAATTCAACCATTTCCTCAATAGTAACTACTTCTTCCGGGACTTTGATCCCGCGGCTCCTGAGTTTGGCGCCCAGTTCAACAGCCATAGGCACATCCAGGTTGACGGACCTGATCAGCTCGTGTTCCTTGAAAACTTCCTCCGGCGTGCCGTCCAGAAGTACAGTGCCTTTGTTCAATATTATGACCCGCTCTGCTCTGACTGCCTCATCCATAAAGTGAGTGATCAGAACTACGGTTATTCCTTCTTCGTGGAGTTCCTTGATTATGTCCATAATGTCGTTGCGGCCTCTTGGATCAAGCATAGCTGTCGGCTCATCGAAAATGATGCACTTAGGCCTCATGGCTACAACTCCGGCAATGGCTATCCTCTGCTTCTGTCCGCCGGACAGAAGGTGTGGTGCCTTCCGCTTGTATTCGCCCATGTTGACCGATTCGAGGGCTTCATCTACGCGCTTTCTGATAAGCTTAGGTTCTACGCCAAGATTCTCCGGCCCGAAGGCCACATCATCCTCGACTATAGATGAAACCAGCTGGTTGTCAGGGTTCTGAAAAACCATACCCGCAGTCTGGCGAACGTCCCAGATATGCTCGTCGTCTTTGGTATCCCAGCCGTTGACGTAAATGGCGCCGCCGCTTGGCAGCAGCAGACCGTTCAGGTTCTTGGCCAAGGTCGATTTGCCGGAACCGTTCTGTCCGATAATTGCCGTGAAACTTCCCTCTTCTATGTCCAGAGAAATGTTGTTGATGGCTTTGACCGGCTCCTGGTCTTCCTCGCCCATATATTCAAATATCAAGTTTTCTATTTTGATGATACTCTTCATAGGTTTCCTTTCGCGTAACTGTAATATTATACTACAAAACCCCCTTAGTTCGCAACTTTTTGGGGGTTTTCAGACCTTTTATATGCAATTCTCCAGTATCTTCAGGCCGGCATCGATCTCATCGTATGTAATCACCAGTGGTGGCAGCAAGCGTATCCTGCCCTTGGCTGTCAGCATCATGAGGCCTTTCCCCAGGGCCTCCTGGACCACATCGGCCGAATCCCGGCCGGAAATTTTGAAGCCTATCATGAGCCCACGGCCGGAAATATCCGTGACCCCGTCCATAGCCGCCAGCCTGGAACGTATATAGTCGCCCTTTGCGCTGACCGACTCCAGGAACTCCGGCGTCATGCGTGCCAGGACAACTTTTGCGCCGGCACACGCCACAGGATTTCCGCCGAAAGTCGTACCGTGATCGCCGGGCCCGAGAATGCCGGCAGTCTTCTCATTGAACAAAACCCCGCCCACAGGCAGGCCCGCACCGATGCCCTTGGCGAAGGTGACCATGTCCGGCTCGATGCCGTACTGCTCGTATGCGAAGAAGGTCCCCGTGCGGCCGATGCCCGTCTGGACTTCATCGACAATGAACAGCATGTCGCGATCTGCGCAAAGCTCAGCACAGCCCTTGACAAAAGCCTGATCCATGTCCAGTACTCCGCCCTCGCCCTGGATCATCTCCATCATGATGGCGCAGGTGTCGTCGTCTGCCAGCGCTTTCATAGCGGACAGATCTCCCGGCTGGCAGTACTTGAATCCCCCCAGGAATGGCGCAAAATGCTCATGGTAGTGATCCTGGCCCGTAGCCGTGATGGTAGCCACGGTGCGGCCGTGAAACCCGTTAGTGAGAGTTATGATGTCATGCTTCCTGCCTTCCGTTGCGTCATTTCCCCATTTGCGCGCGGCCTTGATGGCGCACTCGTTGGCCTCGGCGCCGGAGTTGGCAAAAAACACCTTGGCCATGTCTGCCTTTGTTGTAAGCATGTCGGCCAGTTCTATCTGTGGCTTCGAATAATAAAGGTTGGATGTGTGCTGGACCTTGCTCAGCTGGTCCGTGACCGCAGCCACCCACTGATGATCGCAGTAACCCAGGCTGTTGACGCCGATGCCAGAAGTGAAATCTATGAGCCTGGCGCCGTCCTCATCCGTTGCCGTAGCCCCGTGGCCCCTGGCAATGACCCTGTCAAACCTGTTGTAAGTCCCGACGATTTTTTCTCTATCTGTATTCCTGTAATCAATCATTGTAATATTTACTCTCCTTGCTGTTTAATATCGCGGTGCCGACACCGCGGTTGGTAAAAAACTCCAGAAGCAGGCAATGTGGTATGCGCCCGTCGATAATATGGACTCGTGACACGCCTGCGTCGATGGCCTCTATGCAGTTCTTCAGCTTCGGCAGCATGCCGCCGTCGATGAGTCCGTCTGCGATGAGCTTCTTGGCGTCCTCCGCGTAAAGCTCGGCCATGAGAGTATCCGGGTCGTCTTTATCCTCGTATACTCCCTCAATATCCGACAAAAATGCCAGTTTCTCGGCGTCCATGGCTTCGGCAATGGCCGTGGCTGCGTCGTCGGCATTTATGTTGTAGCTCTGGCCTTTCTCATCGATTCCTATGGGGAAAATCACGGGCAAAAGATCGTTCTTCAGCATGTCGCTGATGACTCTGGTGTTGACCTGCTTCACGTCGCCGACAAAGCCGATGTCCTTGCCGCCTGGCTTTTTCCTGCTGGCCAGCAGCATGTTGCCGTCCTTGCCGCACATGCCAATGGGCTTGACCCCCAGTTTGCATATCATAGAAAGCAGATCCTGATTGACCTTAGAAAGAGCCATCTCCGCCACTTCCAGTGTTTCTTTGTCTGTGACCCGAAAGCCATCGACAAATTTCGGCTTCAATCCGACCTTTCTCGACCATTTGCTGATCTCCTTACCGCCGCCGTGAACGATGATGGGCTTGAACCCCACCAGTTTCAAAAGCACCACGTCCTGCATGACTTTCTGCTGCAGTTCTCTGGATTCCATGGCGCTGCCGCCGTATTTGATCACCATTATTTTCCTGTTGAATTTCTGTATGTATGGCAGGGCCTCGATGAGGATCTCCGCCTTGTCCATGGCTTTCTGCATGTTCAAAGTATTCGTCATCACGCCCTCCTATGATCTGTAACTGGCATTGATAGTAACGTATTCATAGGTCAGGTCGCAACCGTAAGCCTCGGCTGTCTGGTCGCCGTCATTCATGTCGATGTCGATGGTTATTTCGTCTGCTCCCAGAATCTCCAGGGCCTTTTCTTCACTGAATTCGACCATTGCCGACTTCTTACATACCTGGATATGCCCAGCCTCCGAGCCCAGGCAGATGTCTATGTCCGACACATCGAAATCTCCCGGCGTATACCCTACGGCGCAGATTATCCTGCCCCAGTTGGCGTCTTTGCCGAAGATGGCTGCCTTAGTCAGGTTGGAGCTGATGACGGACTTAGAGATTAGTCTGGCATTTGCCTTAGTGTCTGCGCCTTTTACCTTACATATTATGAGTTTAGACGCCCCCTCGCCGTCCCCGGCGATTTTCATGGCCATGGTTTTCGTGACCGCCCGCAACGCCTCACAAAACTTATCGTAGTCGGCACCCTCGCCTGTGATTTCTCTGTTGCCGGCGAGTCCGTTGGCCATGACTACGGCCATGTCGTTGGTGGATGTATCTCCATCAACGGAGATCTGATTGTATGTGTCATCGACATCATATGATAGTGCCTTCTGCAGCATTTCCGGACTTATGGCCACATCGCCTGTAATGAAGCTGAGCATGGTTGCCATGTTAGGGTGTATCATACCGCTGCCCTTGGCGATGGCTCCGAGTCTGCATTCCTTCCCTCCGATGTGAAAGCTCACTGCAACTTCCTTGCAGACTGTGTCCGTTGTCATTATGGCTCCGGCTACGGCCTGTGAGTTCTCGTCGGCGTCCCCCAGGTTCGAGACAAGACTGCCTATTCCCTTTTCAAAGGGCTTCATTGTCAGCGCCTCGCCGATGACGCCGGTGCTGGCCACGATCACGTTTTCCGGAGTTATGCTCAGGGCCTTGACGTTACTGGCACCTACAATGTAGTCAGCCGCCCCGCTTCCGCCGGCTGCTTGATTCCCTGCCGCCTTACTTAATGCCCTGGCCGCCAGCCTGCATGTGTCCTCCGCTATCTCCGGTCCATTAGGCGCGCATGTATTCGCGATTCCGCTGTTACAGATGATCACCTGTGCATGGCCATCGGCCAGATGCTTTTGGTTCACGGTGATCGGCGCCCCGTAAACCTTGTTGGTCGTGTAAACTGCCGCCGCCGCACAAAGCCTCTCGCTGACTATGATCCCCAGATCTTTTTTGTTTTCGTCTTTATAAAACCCGCAGTGGACGCCGTTGCCCTTAAATCCCTGCGGGGCGCAAATACCTCCTGTTATATATTCCATTTCTGCCTCCTGTTGTTTGCTCTATTCTGCCGCGCCGGCGCCTCTGTCACTGTTCAGCAGACACCCGGCATTATCATTTTCTTATGCTTCTCCGAAGCCCAGCATGATGTTCATGTTCTGGATAGCCGCCCCACAGGCGCCTTTGCCCAGATTATCAAAACGTACGCCTATGACCGGCCGCTGGTCGTTTCCGTAAATTATAATTTCAACTTTATCCGATCCCGCCAGCTTGTCGCTATATATGAATTTCTCGTCCTCGGCGGCAAGCCTGACGCTGATCAGGTTTTGGTCAGAGTGGCTCCCATCGCCTGCGCGATTATCACGGCCCGCACAACCTTCATAATATGAACGGTACAAGTCGGTCAATTCCCTTAAACCGAGCTTTTTCCCCATATACTTTTCTTGTAGCGGAATCGTCACATACATTCCTCTGTAATAGTCTGCCACGATGGGCTGGAAAGACGGCGCCAGAGTCACGCCGGTCATGGCCATCATCTCCGCCAGATGCTTGTGATTCTGGCCTAAAGCATAGTGTGCCGGGCTCCTCAGCTGCCGGTTTATCTGCGCCGCGTCGTCATCGTAGTTGTTTATCATAGCCTTGCCGCCACCGCTGTAGCCGGTGATAGACGTTGCAACCAGCGGATAATCCGCAGGGATGATTTTGTTCACTATCAAAGGCCTGACTGCAAGAATAAATCCGGTGGCGTGGCAGCCCGGGTTTGCGACTCTGTTGGATCGTCGGATTTTCTCACGCTGGCCTGGCTCAAGCTCAGCCATTCCGTAGACCCAGGCGGGGTCCGTTCTGTGGGCGGTGCTGGTGTCTATGATTCTGCAATCTTTCGGGATACGGTCGGCGATTTCCTCCGCCGCCTCGTCTGGCAGGCACAAAATCGACAGGTCCGCTTGTCGGATTTTCTCAAGTCGCTTGTCTATATTCTTATGATCCTCGGCGCTGATAGTCAGCTGATCGACATAATTTAAGCGGCTCAAAGACTGGCTTATTGTAAGCCCCGTGGTCCCTGAACCGCCATCTACAAATATATTAAAAATTTCCATTGATTGTTGTACCTCCAAGAAAATAAGTCGGGCCCGTTTCGCAGTTCCGAAAACCCCCCGGACCTGCTTTGCAGCCCCCGAAAAGATTTTAGGCCTATCTTACTACTTTAGTACGTTAATGTCAATAGAAATTTGTATGTTTTCACAATTTATTTTATTTTTATTCGTTTATGGCGCTTGAACTTCCGCAAATTAGCAGTTGTTATGCTTTTTAAAATGCATAAATTCCGAGTTATATGCATCATTCATGAAACTAATACTGATCCGCGTAATGGGGCAGTAATTGACCCGGCGCCGTGGTTCTGTCGGGCACTTGGGTTATATGGATGTTGCCGTAAAGTGCCACGTGCTAAAGCACTGCACTTCTGACAGGGGGTGCTTTACGGCTGATTGCCCGACAGAATGCTTACCTTTCTCCCGATTTCTGTCGGGCACTTCGGCTATATGGTCCCCTGTCTCAAGACTGATGTGCTTTACGGCCAGTTGCCCGACAGCAAGTTCCACCAGATTATTTTCTGATAATGTCCCGGACGGCTGGCGCACTGATGTTTCGTGGCCGAAGTCCCTTATCCGATAAGCGGCCGCAGCTCGGAGCCGCGGCCATAAAAATAGCAGGGCGCGATGCCCTGCTACTTGTTTCCATATTGTCCGCTCTGCCCTTGACGGCCGATCGGATGCTGGCTATGCCAGTGTCTCGTCGTTCTTCTTGTCGAACTACTCGATGATCTCTGTTACGACTCCGGATCCTACTGTTCTTCCACCTTCTCTGATGGCGAATCTCAGTCCTTCTTCGATAGCGATTGGTGTGATCAGGTCGATCTCCATTACTACGTTATCTCCAGGCATGCACATCTCTGTACCTTCTGGCAACTGCAGATCTCCTGTTACATCTGTTGTTCTGAAGTAGAACTGTGGTCTGTATCCGTTGAAGAATGGTGTGTGGCGTCCGCCCTCTTCCTTCTTCAGTACGTATACCTGACCCTTGAACTTTGTATGCGGATGGATAGTTCCCGGTTTTGCCAGTACCTGTCCTCTTTCGATCTCATCTCTCTGTACGCCTCTCAGCAGTGCTCCGATGTTATCGCCTGTCTCTGCATCGTCCAGAATCTTTCTGAACATCTCCAGTCCTGTTACTACGACTTTTCTCTTCTCATCTGAAAGTCCTACGATCTCTACTTCGTCGCCGACCTTCAGCATTCCTCTTTCAACTCTTCCTGTTGCTACTGTTCCACGTCCTGTGATTGAGAATACGTCCTCTACTGGCATCAGGAATGGTTTGTCGTTTGCTCTCTGTGGCTCTGGGATGTATGAATCTACTGCTTCCATAAGCTCTACGATTCTGTCTCCCCACTCACTTGATGGATCTTCCAGTGCCTTGAGGGCTGATCCTCTGATGATAGGTGTGTCATCGCCTGGGAAGTCATACTCTGAAAGAAGTTCTCTTACTTCCATCTCTACCAGATCCAGAAGCTCGTCATCGTCTACCATGTCACATTTGTTCAGGAATACGATGATGTATGGTACTCCTACCTGTCTTGAAAGCAGGATGTGCTCTCTTGTCTGTGGCATTGGTCCATCTGTTGCTGCTACTACCAGGATAGCTCCGTCCATCTGAGCTGCTCCTGTGATCATGTTCTTTACATAGTCAGCATGGCCCGGGCAGTCTACGTGAGCATAATGTCTGTTTGGTGTTTCATACTCTACGTGAGCTGTGGAAATTGTGATTCCTCTTTCCTTCTCTTCTGGTGCCTTATCGATCTGATCGAATTCAACATCTGATCCCAGAGAATATCTGTTATGCAGTACTTTTGTGATCGCTGCTGTCAGCGTTGTCTTACCATGGTCTACATGGCCGATAGTACCGATGTTGATATGCGGCTTGTTTCTTTCAAATTTCTGTTTTGCCATTTTAGTTTCCTCCTTATGAGTATCCGCATCTGTGCGGAATATTTTTACTTTTATTTGCTGTTGATCTTCTCTATCAAGCTATCCGGCAACTTCTCGAAGTGGTCGAACTGCATTACATAGATACCACGTCCCTGAGTCTTGGATCTCAGGTCTGTTGCGTAACCAAACATTTCTGAAAGTGGAACCATTGCTCTGATAGCAACTGCGCCATTGTTCATGTCTGATCCTTCGATCCTGCCTCTTCTTCCGGAAATGTCTCCGATAACGTCTCCCATGTACTCCTCAGGAACTGTTACCTCAACCTTGAAGACTGGCTCAAGCAGTACTGGCTTAGCCTTTTGTGCTGCCTCTCTGAATGCCATAGATGCGGCAACCTTGAATGCCATCTCAGATGAATCGACTTCGTGGTAAGAACCGTCGTACAGCTCTACGCCTACATCGACAACCTGATATCCTGCAACAGGACCGGTTTCCATAGCTTCTTTGATTCCCTCTTCGATAGGGTTGATGTATTCCTTAGGGATAGCTCCGCCGACGATTGAATTAACAAATTCGAATCCTTCGCCCGGCTCTCTCGGGTATACTTTGATCTTAACATGACCGTACTGTCCGTGGCCGCCTGACTGCTTAGCATACTTGTGGTCCACATCAGCTGTTGTCGTGATGGTCTCCTTATATGAAACCTGAGGTTTACCAACATTAGCCTCCACTTTGAATTCACGGAGAAGTCTGTCTACGATGATCTCCAGGTGCAATTCTCCCATACCGGCGATGATAGTCTGTCCGGTATCTTCGTTAGTGTAAGTCTTAAATGTAGGGTCTTCCTCTGCCAGTTTGGCAAGGGCAATGCCCATCTTTTCCTGACCGGCTTTAGTCTTAGGCTCGATGGCGATCTCGATTACCGGATCCGGGAATTCCATGGACTCAAGAAGAATCTCATGTTTCTCGTCACAAAGAGTATCACCTGTTGTCGTGTTCTTCAGACCTACCGCGGCCGCGATGTCTCCGGAATAAACCGTCGTTATCTCCTGCCTTTTGTTAGCGTGCATCTGAAGGATCCTGCCGATCCTGCCTTTTTGTCCCTTTGTTGAATTATATACGTAGGAACCTGAATCAAGGGTTCCGGAGTATACTCTGAAGAATGCCAGCTTTCCAACAAAAGGATCTGCCATGATCTTGAATGCCAGGGCTGCGAACGGCTCGTCGTCGCTTGCTATCCTGTCTTCTTCCTCGCCTGTGTCAGGGTTAGTACCCTTGATGGCAGGGATGTCGATAGGTGCAGGCATGTAATCGATGATACCATCCAGAAGCATCTGCACTCCCTTGTTTTTATAAGCTGAACCACACATTACAGGAACCATCTGATTGGCGATCGTCTGTTTTCTGATCGTGCTCTTGATTTCCTTTTCTGTGATTTCTTCGCCTTCCAGGAACTTCATCATAAGATCCTCGTCGCATTCTGCGACTGATTCGAGCATCTTCTCTCTCCATTCCTTAGCTTCATCAAGCATGTTCTCCGGAATCGATTCCTCATCGATTACAGTTCCCAGCTCGTCTTCATATATCTCTGCTTTCATAGTGATAAGGTCGATGATTCCTTTGAAATCCTCTTCCTTACCGATTGGCAACTGAACAGGTACAGCGTTAGCCTTCAGCCTGTCCTTTACCATGTCTACAACTCTGTAAAAATTAGCTCCCATGATATCCATTTTGTTGACAAATATCATCCTAGGAACTCCGTAGCCTTCAGCCTGTCTCCAGACTGTCTCTGACTGTGGCTCTACTCCGCCTTTAGCGCAAAGTACAGTTACAGCACCGTCTAAAACTCTAAGTGATCTTTCTACTTCAACTGTAAAGTCAACGTGTCCCGGTGTATCAATGATATTGATTCTGTGACCCTTCCACTGAGCTGTAGTAGCAGCAGAGGTAATAGTTATACCACGTTCCTGTTCCTGTTCCATCCAGTCCATCTGGGAAGCTCCATCATGAGTTTCTCCGATCTTATGGGTTTTACCGGTATAGAAAAGGATACGTTCTGTGGTAGTGGTTTTGCCCGCGTCTATGTGGGCCATGATTCCGATGTTTCTTGTTTTCTCTAACGGAAATTCTCTACCAGCCATTGTTCCTCCATTCTACTCTACTGAATAAGTCGACTACCATCTGAAGTGTGCAAATGCCTTATTGGCCTCTGCCATCTTATGAGTGTCTTCCTTCTTCTTTACTGATGCGCCAGTACTATTAGCTGCATCCATTAATTCTTTCGCAAGCCTCTCGGACATTGTCTTCTCGCCTCTGAGTCTGGTGTACTTAGTCAACCATCTCAAACCGAGTGTCTGTCTTCTCTCAGGTCTTACTTCGATAGGGACCTGGTAGTTGGCACCACCGATCCTTCTTGCTTTTACTTCTAAAACAGGCATGATGTTGTTCATTGCCTTTTCAAATACTTCCAATGGTTCTTCACCAGTTGTTTCCTTGATCTGATCGAATGCATTGTAAACGATCTTCTGGGCTGTGCCCTTCTTACCGTCAAGCATGATGCTGTTGATCAGCTTGGATACGACAATGCTGCCGTAAACTGGATCTGGAAGTACTTCACGTTTTGGTGTATTACCTTTTCTTGGCACTTCTCTTCCTCCCTCGCTTGTTAATTTCACCTATGGCTTTGTCACTGGCTTCGTCGTGTTCACTCGTGTACGCAAGTACACGTCGTTTCACACTCCTCGCCGTTCCTTGCCCTAGGTGAAATTAACTGCGCGAACTTAGTAACAAGTTTACTCTGCGCGAACTTAGTAACAAGTTTACTCTGCGCGAACTTACTAAATATGTTCATGGTTTTTCTCACCTATGGCGGTTTCCATTGTAAAATTAATGCAATTTCGTTTTAACGTCTTAATTGCGCTTCTCTCTTCACCCGTGGCAAAACACGGATTACTCTGCACGGCCCGGCAATTGTTGTGGTCGTTCAGTCTGCACGGGGGTACTCGACATCTGTCATTTGCTTGTTCTGAGATGCCGTGCGCGCTCAATATATCATATATATCAAGGGCAACTTCGTTTCCCGATTACTCGAATAATGTTTTAACTATTTTTTCTTAGGTCTCTTAGCTCCGTACTTGGAACGAGCCTGGCCTCTTTCTGCTACTCCGGCAGTATCAAGAGTTCCTCTGACAATATGATATCTTACGCCTGGAAGGTCTTTGACTCTTCCGCCTCTGATGAGGACAACACTATGCTCCTGAAGGTTGTGACCAATTCCAGGGATATATGCTGTAACTTCGATACCGTTAGTCAAACGTACTCTGGCAACTTTTCTAAGAGCTGAATTAGGCTTCTTAGGTGTAACAGTTTTAACAGAAGTGCATACGCCTCTCTTCTGCGGTGAATTGTTGTCTGTTGACGCGCGTCTGAGTGAGTTCATACCCTTTCCCAGAGCAGGTGCATTAGACTTCTTCACTGAGCTTGTTCTGCCTTCGCGTACTAACTGATTAATAGTAGGCATTATTTTCTCCTTTCTTCATGAAATTTATTGTGACAGCCAAACTGACCCTGTATATTTCTCAGGGTCAGAATTGCTGAAACCAAACTTAAGTTTATCATATCACAACCGGTATTGCAACTGATTTTTTCAGCTATCAATCCAGCTCTACGAGCTCTGATTCTGTACCAACATCGGGAGTATCCTCCTTATGGTCTCTATCTTCATCAGAAAACTTTTCATCTATTTCGAAATCTTCGTAACGGGATTCCGGTTTGTTTGAATCGAACTTGACATGCTCTGTATTCTCAGGCTTTTTATCGAAGGAATTCATATAATCTGCATTCTCACCGTAATCGATCTTGATATTCTTATATCTCTTCATTCCGGTACCAGCCGGTATGAGCTTACCGATTATTACATTCTCCTTCAGGCCCTGCAGCCTGTCTGTCTTACCCTTGATAGCCGCATCTGTCAGAACTCTTGTAGTTTCCTGGAATGATGCTGCCGACAAGAATGAGTTCGTTGCAAGTGAGGCCTTGGTGATTCCCAGCAACAGCTGTTTGCCGTTAGCCGGAGCTCCATCCTTTTCCTCAGCTTCCTTATTGGCATCTGAGATCTCGGCTACGCTGTACATTCCGCCCGGAAGCAGATCTGTATCGCCCGGATCCTCGATCTTGTATTTTGAAAGCATCTGGCTGACGATGATCTCGACATGCTTGTCATTGATATCAACACCCTGATTCTTATATACACGCTGTACCTCCATAAGAAGGTAATCGTATACGCCTTCAACACCTTTAAGTCTGAATATATCATGAGGGTTCAAAGGACCACTGGTTATGTTGCCTCCGGCCTTGACTTCCTCGCCTTCTCTGACTGCTATTCTCGCGCCGTAAGGTACGATATATTCCTTCTCACCGTCTTCTCCGAGAACTATGACTTCCGTCTTGTTATCAGGTCTGACTGATATTTTCTGAACCGTTCCATCTTCCTCGCAGATTTCAGCAAGTCCTTTAGGCTTTCTGGCCTCGAACAGCTCCTCTACTCTCGGAAGACCGTGAGTGATATCGCTTCCTGCGACACCGCCTGTATGGAATGTTCTCATTGTCAGCTGTGTGCCCGGTTCTCCGATGGACTGAGCAGCTGTGATACCAACAGATTCTCCTATGTTGACCTCTTCACCTGTAGCCAGGTTCCTGCCATAACATTTAGCGCATATTCCGCTTCTGCTCCTGCAGGTCATGACTGATCTGATCTTAACGGATTCGATACCGCTGACTTCGATCTCGTGAGCCTGTTCATCGGTGATTTCTTCATTCTTGGCAACTATCAGTTCGCCTGTAGTAGGATTCTTCACATCCTCAGCAGCTGTTCTGCCGGCTACACGCTCCTCCAAACGCTCAAGGACTTCCTTGCCGTCTGTGAATGCTGATACTTCAACGCCTTCGCCAGTTCCGCAATCATAATCTCTTACGATAACATTATGAGATACGTCTACAAGTCTTCTGGTCAGATAACCTGAGTCTGCTGTACGCAGAGCGGTGTCTGCCAGACCTTTTCTGGCGCCGTTGGATGAAATGAAGTACTCCAATATGGATAGTCCTTCACGGAAGTTGGCCTTGATAGGAATTTCTACAGTTTTACCTGTAGCAGTAGCCATCAATCCACGCATTCCGCCGATCTGTCTGATCTGGTTCTTACTACCTCTAGCTCCCGAAGTAGCCATGATGTTCAGGTTGTTGTCCGGCTCCAGTGAATCCATCAGAGCGTCAGCGACATCATCTGTAGCTTTGTTCCAAACCTCTACAAGTTTATCGAATCTCTCTTCATTAGAAATGAGTCCGACTCTGTATGCCTGTTCATATTTATCGATCTCAGCCTGAGCTGCATCTACGATCTCCCATTTGTTATCAGGGATCTTCATGTCATCGATACCGATGGAAACAGCAGCCTTGGTGGAATATTTGTATCCCATGGATTTAATATAGTCCAGCATGATAACAGTGCCTGTGTTTTCATGAGCCCTGTAGCATTTGTCTATGATCTCTCCAAGTTTCTTTTTGCCGCAAAGGAAATCTATTTCCAGTCTGTATTTATCATTGTTTCTGTCAACAAAACCGATGTCCTGTGGTATTCCCTGGTTGTAAATGAATCTGCCGACGGTAGACTCTACCAGCTTGCCGCGGGTGTCGTTTTCGTCCAGATACCTTCTGACCTTGACCTTGGCGTGAGTCTTAACAACTCCGTTCTGATAGGCCATGATCATCTCGTCCATATCTGTGAAGACTTTGCCGTCTCCCTTTTCAGGGACTCTCTCAAAGCCTGCTTCTTTATTAGCCTTGGCGATCGTTCTATCGTTGAACTCGTCCATAGCGTAAGCGACTTTTTCTTTGCCATCTTCTTCTGTAACCTTCTTGCAGGTGCCAGGATAAGTCAGGTAGTACGCTCCCAGGATCATATCCTGTGTAGGCGTAGTAATAGGCGATCCATCCTTAGGTGCCAGAATGTTGTTTACTGACAGCATGAGGAATCTTGCCTCTGCCTGCGCCTCTACTGAAAGTGGCACATGGACAGCCATCTGGTCTCCGTCGAAGTCGGCGTTGAAGGCGGTACATGCCAGTGGATGCAGCTTGATAGCCTTGCCTTCCACCAGTACCGGCTCGAATGCCTGTATTCCCAGCCTATGAAGGGTCGGGGCACGGTTCAGCATTACAGGATGCTCTTTGATAACATCCTCCAGTACGTCCCATACTTCCGGCTTTACCTTCTCGACCATACGCTTGGCGTTCTTGATGTTATGAGCGTAGCCCTTCTCAACAAGCTCTTTCATAATGAAAGGCTTGAACAATTCCAGCGCCATCTTCTTAGGAAGACCACACTGATAGAACTTGAGTTCAGGTCCTACGACGATAACCGAACGGCCTGAATAGTCGACACGCTTGCCCAGCAGGTTCTGTCTGAATCTGCCCTGTTTACCTTTCAGCATATCCGAAAGGGATTTCAGAGCTCTTCCGCCAGGACCTGTAACAGGTCTGCCGCGTCTGCCGTTATCTATAAGAGAGTCAACTGCTTCCTGCAGCATTCTCTTCTCATTTCTTACGATGATATCAGGAGCTCCCAGTTCAAGGAGTCTCTTCAATCTGTTGTTTCTGTTTATTACTCTTCTGTAAAGATCATTCAGGTCAGATGTGGCGAACCTGCCACCATCTAACTGGACCATAGGGCGAAGATCCGGTGGTATTACAGGTACTACTTCCAGTACCATCCACTCAGGTCTGTTCCCTGAAAGTCTCAGAGCTTCAACGACTTCAAGTCTTCTGATAACTCTGACCTTCTTCTGTCCTGTGGAATTCTTCAGTGCTTCGCGCAGTTCTGTTGACAAAGCATCCAGATCTATCTTCGCAAGCAGCTCTCTGACAGCCTCAGCTCCCATAGCAGCTCTGAATTTATTTCCGAACTGATCTTTCTTCTCCCTGTATTCCTGCTCGCCCAGGATCTGCTTCTCCACGAGGCCTGTTTCATCAGGATCGCCTGCATCCAGAACGATATATGAAGCGAAATACAGTACTCTTTCAAGGTTTCTCGGCGTAATGTCAAGAATCAGTCCCATTCTCGATGGGATTCCCTTGAAATACCAGATATGAGAAACCGGGGCAGCAAGTTTGATGTGTCCCATTCTCTCTCTTCTGACTTTGGCCTTGGTTACCTCTACGCCACAACGGTCGCAGACGATACCCTTGTACCGGATCCTTTTATACTTTCCGCAATGACACTCCCAGTCCTTCATAGGTCCGAAGATCCTTTCGCAGAAGAGTCCGTCCCTTTCAGGCTTCAGGGTTCTGTAATTGATAGTTTCCGGCTTAGTGACCTCTCCGTGAGACCATTCAAGGATCTTATCGGTTGAAGCCAGCTTGATCTGTAATGATTCGAAATTGTTCAGTTCGAAATCTCCGTTATTATTTGTGTTTTCAGCCACAGATTAACTCCCCTTCCTTAATACTCTTCTTCTACAGGTTTATCTTCTACTACTGAGCCATCGTTGTTCTTTTCTTCACTGAATCCGTTAGCAAAGAGATCCTCTTCGGTCTCATGTCTCGAATTCATTTTGATGATGCTATCTATGCCCGTTGGCTCGTCATACTCTGACATTTCCTTCAACTGCATTTCCTCGTCATTGTCCGTCAGCACCCTGACATCCAAAGCCAGACTCTGCAGCTCTTTGATAAGTACCTTGAAGGATTCCGGTATGCCCGGTTCAGGTATGTTCTCGCCCTTTACGATTGCTTCATAGGTCTTGACTCTTCCAACGATATCGTCGGATTTCACAGTCAGGATCTCCTGCAAAGTATAGGCTGCGCCATAGGCCTCCAGGGCCCAAACTTCCATCTCTCCGAAACGCTGTCCGCCGAA
This sequence comes from Aminicella lysinilytica, assembly GCF_004362975.1. GTDB lineage: Bacteria > Bacillota > Clostridia > Peptostreptococcales > Anaerovoracaceae > Aminicella > Aminicella lysinilytica. The sequence goes on from NZ_SNXO01000010.1 coordinate 19,915, forward strand.
CTGAGCTTTACCGCCCAACGGCTGCTGCGTTACCAGGGAGTACGGTCCCGTACTTCTCGCATGGATCTTATCATCGACCAGATGATGCAGTTTAAGCATGTACATATATCCGACGGTTACAGGTTTCTCGAAATACTCACCTGTTCTGCCGTCTCTGAGTTTCAGCTTGCCGGTCTCGGAATATCCGCATTCTTCCAGCATAGCTCTGATGTCTTTCTCTGTAGCTCCATCGAATACAGGCGTAGCAATGTACCAGCCCTTCGTTTTGGCAGCTAATCCAAGATGTACCTCCAGGACCTGTCCAACGTTCATTCGCGAAGGAACGCCCAGTGGATTCAACATTACCTGCAATGGTTGTCCGTTCTCCATGAACGGCATATCCTCCTCAGGCAATATCCTTGAAATTACACCCTTATTTCCGTGACGTCCGGCCATCTTATCTCCAACCTGGATCTTTCTCTTGGTGGCGATATATGTACGTACCAGTTTGGATACGCCAGGTGGCAGCTCATCTCCGTTTTCACGGGTGAACACCTTCACGTCTACAACGATGCCGGTCTCTCCATGAGGAACTCTCAGGGAAGTATCTCTTACCTCTCTGGCTTTCTCACCAAAGATGGCTCTCAGCAGTCTCTCCTCAGCTGAAAGGTCGTTCTCTCCCTTAGGGGTGACTTTACCTACCAGGATGTCTGTGGAGCTGACTTCAGCGCCGACTCTAACGATACCTTCCTCATCAAGATCCTTAAGTGCCTCATCGCCGACATTAGGAATGTCACGCGTGATTTCTTCAGGACCCAGCTTGGTATCTCTGGCTTCCGACTCGTATTCGACAATGTGCAGTGATGTCAGCACATCGTTCATGATGAGCTTCTCGTTCAGGACGATAGCATCCTCGTAGTTGTATCCTTCCCAGGTCATGAATCCTATGAGCAGATTCTTGCCCAGAGCGATCTCGCCCAGGTCTGTGGAAGGTCCGTCAGCGATGACTTCTCCTTCTTCAATATGCTCGCCATGGCTTACTATAGGCCTCTGGTTGATGCATGTTCCCTGGTTGGAACGTTTAAATTTCAAAAGTTTATATGTGTCAAGGCCGTTATCTTCGTCTCTTCTGATAGCGATGTTCTCGGCATCGACAGACTCAACAGTACCCGTATGCTTAGCAAGTATCACGACGCCGGAATCTCTGGCTGCCTTGTACTCTATACCGGTACCTACGATAGGCGCTTCTGTTACCAGAAGTGGTACTGCCTGACGCTGCATGTTGGAACCCATCAACGCACGGTTGGCGTCGTCGTTCTCCAGGAAAGGTATCATAGCTGTAGCTACAGATACTACCTGCTTAGGAGAAACGTCCATCATATCTGCCTGCTCCTTAGGGAACATGGCGATCTCGCCGCCTACGCCTCTGGCTGCGACCTTATCATTGACGAAGTGACCTTCTTCATCCAAAGGCTCGTTGGCCTGTGCGATGATCATAAGCTCTTCTTCATCAGCGGCAACGTATCTGATTTCCTTAGTTACGATGCCCGACTCTTTATCTACAACTCTGTACGGAGTCTCGATGAATCCATACTCGTTGATTATTCCATATGTAGTAAGCGAACCAATCAGTCCGATGTTAGGTCCTTCAGGAGTCTCTATAGGGCACATCCTGCCATAGTGAGACTGATGTATGTCTCTGACCTCGAAACCGGCTCTCTCACGGGACAAACCTCCAGGTCCAAGGGCAGACAGCCTTCTCTTATGAGTCAGCTCTGCCAGAGGGTTATTCTGATCCATGAACTGTGACAGCTGGGAACTTCCGAAGAACTCCTTGATAGCGGCCGTTACAGGTCTGATGTTCATCAAAGCCTGCGGGGTCGTCGCTTCCATGTCCTGAATGGTCATTCTCTCTTTAACTACTCTCTCCATCCTAGCCAGACCGATCCTGAACTGGTTCTGAAGCAGTTCTCCCACGGTTCTGAGTCTTCTGTTGCCCAGGTGGTCTATGTCATCGGTGTTGCCGATGCCATAATTGAGGTTCAAAATGTAACTTACGGAGGCGATGATGTCAGACATGATTATGTGCTTAGGTGACAGATCATGCTTTCTTCTGACAAGTTCCTTCTCCAGGTCTTCCTGAGAAAGGTCCTGATCAAGGATCTCCTTAAGTACAGGGTAATAGCCCTGCTCCTCTATTCTCAATTTCTTAGTATCTACATTTACATAGCAGGAAAGATCTACGAACTGACTTCCGATGATCTTGGTTTCAATAGAATCATCAGTCTTTCCGTATCCCATTACATATTCCACGCCTGCATTTTCTATGGTCATACCCATATCTCTGTCGATGTTCTGTCCCTTTTCCACAAGGATCTCTCCTGTGTTAGGATCCACTACATCCTCAGCAGCTACAACATCGATCAGCCTGTTATGCAGGCCGAGCTTTTTGTTATATTTATATCTGCCAACGCGAGCAAGGTCGTATCTCTTAGCATCAAAGAAAAGAGAATTCAAAAGTGACTTGGCGCTGTCCACTGTAGGCGGCTCGCCAGGTCTGAGTTTCTTATATATTTCCTTCAGGCCGCTTTCATAGTCGTTTATGGCATCCTTTTCCAAGGTTTTCATAAGCCTCTCGTCTGCGCCGAAGGTATTGAGTATTTCTTCATTACTACCCATGCCCAAAGCTCTGAGCAAGGTTGTCAAAGGCTGCTTCCTGGTTCTGTCGACTCTGACGGAAATAATTCCGTTGGAATCGGTCTCATACTCGATCCAGGCACCTCTGTTAGGAATGATCTGGGATGAGTAAAGTTTCTGGTTGGACTTATCCGTTTCCACATCAAAATATGGCCCCGGCGAACGTACCAGCTGTGTGACAATAACTCTCTCAGCACCATTATAGATGAAAGTTCCCTTTTCAGTCATCAAAGGGAAATCTCCCATGAACACTTCCTGTTCCTTGACCTCGCCTGTCTCTCTATTGACAAGTCTGACCTTTACTTTTAACGGAGCTGCGTATGTTACATCCCTCTCCTTACATTCCTCCTGTTCATACTTAGGAAGATCGTTCAGAGAATAATCAATGAATTCCAGACTGAGGTTTCCGGCATAGTCCTTAATAGGTGATATGTCCTCAAATACCTCCTGGAGCCCTTCTTTAATAAACCAGTCATATGACTTCGTCTGAATGTCTATGAGGTTAGGCATAGTTCCAACTTCATTGATTTTGGCGAAAGACATACGTTCTTTCCTACCAACTTGTATTGGTTTTGGCATTCTTATCACTCCTTATTATCTATCTGATTACATTTGCATGGCAGTCTATTATTATACCTCTAATCGGTCAAATGGTCAAGGATAAATACGAAAAAAAACCGACGCAAATTTTTGCGTCGGTTTCATAGTCGTAAATTGTCGCCTGATTATTTAAGCTCAACTGTTGCGCCGACTTCTTCAAGCTTAGCCTTAAGCTCGTCTGCCTCAGCCTTCTCAACGCCTTCTTTAACGTTTGAAGGAGCTCCGTCAACTAAGTCCTTAGCTTCCTTAAGTCCAAGTCCTGTGATTTCTCTTACAGCCTTGATGACTTTGATCTTCTCTCCGCCGATCTCCTTAAGTACTACTGTGAACTCTGACTGTTCCTCAGCTGCGCCGCCTGCTGCTGCGCCTGCTGCTGCTACTGGAGCTGCTGCTGAAACGCCAAACTCTTCTTCACATGCTTTAACTAACTCGTTCAATTCAAGAACTGACATGCCCTTTATGGCTTCAATGATTTTATCTTTATCCATTTTATTTCTCCTTATAAAATTTTGATTATTATCTATTATTCTGCATCAGGGGTAGCTTCTGCTGCCGGTGCTTCTTCAGCAGGGGCTTCAGCAGGTGCTGCCTCGGCAGGTGCTTCTGCAGGGGCTGCTTCTGCTGCAGGAGCTTCAGCTCCATCTGCAGGCTTAGCCTCAGCAATAGCTGCCAGAGTTCTGACAAATTTTCCAATAGGTGACTGAATGCTTCCCATGAATTTTGCGATGAGTTCATCTCTTGATGGGATAGATGCGATCTGCTCGATTCCATCCTTATCATAGAATTCGCCTTCTACGATTCCGGCTTTGAACTCCATCTTCTTATATGATGTGATAGCCTCTTTCAGTACTCTTGCCGGTGCTGTAGCATCGTCTTTACTGATAGCGATAGCACTTGGGCCCTGCATAACATCACCCAGCTTCTCGAATTCAGTTCCTGCTATGGCCCTCTTCATCAGAGTGTTCTTGTAAACGCTATAGTCTACATCAGCTTCGCGAAGTTTCTTTCTCATAGCATCAGCTTCAGCTACTGTAGTTCCCATGTAGTCAATAACTACAGCTGACTGCGCGCCTTCAAGTTTAGCTTTTATTTCGTCAATTACTACTTGTTTCTCTTTTTTTGCTTCTTCAGACATTGTATCTCCTTTCTGGAACCGATGAACGGTTCGCGAATGATTGGTACTCAATAAGAAAACCTTGCCTCATAGACAGAAGCAAGGTCAATATCTTTATATATTGTACCTCGGCGGGAAATTAAGCTTTCGCACCCGCTGTCTACGGTTTTAGTGTCAAATTCAATTGTTTAGCTGCATTAACCGATAAGAGCTGTGTTGATTTTTACTCCAGGTCCCATAGTTGATGTAACTACCACGCTCTTCAGATACTGTCCCTTGGAGCTGGCTGGTTTTGCCTTAACGATGGCTTCCATAAGAGCATTGAAGTTCTCTTCAAGCTTCTCAGGTCCAAATGAACTTTTTCCTATAACAGTGTGGATGATGTTCTGCTTGTCAAGACGATACTCGACTTTACCGGCTTTAATGTCTTCCAGAGCCTTAGTAAGGTCCATAGTAACTGTTCCTGATTTAGGATTTGGCATCAATCCCTTAGGTCCCAGAACTTTACCAAGTCTTCCAACGACACTCATCATGTCCGGGGTAGCTACTACTACGTCGAAATCGAACCAGTTCTCTGACTGTATCTTCTGTGCCAGCTCTTCAGCTCCTACGAAGTCTGCTCCAGCTGCCTCAGCCTCTTCAGCCTTAGGTCCCTTAGCAAATACCAAAACCTTTACGCTTTTACCAGTTCCGTGTGGAAGAACCATAGCTCCTCTTACCTGTTGGTCTGCGTGTCTGCCATCTACGCCCAATCTGATGTGCGCTTCAATGGTCTCATCGAACTTAGCCTTTGAAGACTCAGTTACGATTTTCATTGCTTCTGTTACTTCGTGCATTTCTGACTTATCGAATTTCTCTACAGAAGCTCTGTAATTCTTTCCGTGTTTAGCCATTTTTCTACCTCCTCGTGGTTCTATCGAATTTCTTCAGCGGCTGGCCTCAGATATTCTCCCACAAAAAATTACTCTTCTACTACGATACCCATGCTTCTAGCTGTTCCTGAAACCATGCTTACAGCAGCGTCCAGATCAGCGGCATTTAAATCAGGCATCTTTACTTTTGCGATCTCTTCTACCTGAGCCCTGGTGAGTGTCGCAACTTTCTTCTTGTTTGGCTCTCCGGAAGCGGTATCCAGTCCAGCTGCCTTTTTCAAAAGAACTGCTGCAGGTGGTGTCTTCGTGATAAATGTAAACGATCTGTCTGCATAAACCGTGATTACTACTGGAATGATCATTCCCGGCTGATCCTGAGTCTTGGCATTGAACTGTTTACAGAAATCCATAATGTTGACTCCGTGCTGTCCTAATGCAGGTCCTACAGGTGGTGCTGGTGTTGCTCCTCCGGCTGGAATCTGAAGTTTTATATAACCTTCGATTTTTTTTGCCATGGTGCTCCTCCTTCCTCCTAAAGTTTGTCTACCTGATTGAACTCAAGTTCAACAGGCGTATCTCTACCGAACATAGAAACCTTGACGGTCAGTACCTGCTTATCTTTGTTGATATCGAGGACTTCTCCCATGAAGCTCTCGAATGGTCCATTGATAACTCGTACTGTGTCGCCGACTTCAACGTCCAGATCGATATCGATCTTCTCTATTCCCATACGCGCTACTTCTTCAGGCGTAAGTGGAACCGGCTCTGAGCCGTGCCCTACGAATCCGGTAACTCCCTGTGTATTTCTGACAAGGTACCATGATTCATTGGTGACGATCATCTTGATGATGACATAGCCCGGGAACATCTTTCTCGTCTTGATCTTCCTCTGTCCATCCTTGATTTCTACTCTATCTTCAGTAGGAACAATGATCTCCAGAATAGTATCCTGCATTCCACGGTTTTCCACCATCTTCTCAATATTTACTTTTACTTTGTTCTCGTGGCCAGAATATGTATGTACTACATACCACTTAGCCTGGCCGTCGCCTCTGATACCTTCCTCCGTAAGCGGTGAAAAGATATTGGCCGTGCCTTTGTTATCTGTCTCTGACATTTAAAATACCTTCTTCAATCTCTTGGGGAATTAGCTCAAAGTAATGCCCAATACTGCCTTCAGTATAGCAAGGAATCCTGAGTCGATACCCCAGAAAGCCAGCGCAAAGAAAGCACAGGTGCAGATAACAACAACTGTAAATGCTCCTAATTCCTTCTTAGTAGGCCATACTACCTTGCCCATTTCCTGCTTGACGCCCTTCCAGTATTCCTTGGTGGAACCCTTTTTCTTTTTCTGGGAGTTCTTGGCAGCAATTTTCCTGGCCTGTGCTACTGAAGCTGTAGTTTGCTTCTCGTTAGATTTTTTCTTATCGTTTCCTTTTGCCATTTCAGACACTCCTTATTTAGTCTCTTTGTGAAGAGTTTCTTTTCTGCAGAACGGGCAATACTTCTTAAGCTCGATACGATCAGGATCGTTCTTCTTGTTTTTAACAGTATTGTAGTTTCTCTGCTTGCATTCCTGACATGCTAATGTTACTTTAACTCTCATTATGATAGTCCTCCGTTTTTTAACCAAAATTCAGAGCTGGTCGGCCAGCTCTGTAGAATTTTCTCATAAAGTCGCCTATTAAGTGTACAACAAGGTTCTGTCAATGTCAACATTTTTTCTGAGATTCGACGGTGATATTTTCTCTTCCCAGACTTTCCTGGCAGCCTAGCCTGGGATTCCTTCAACCTTGCCTGTTTTCCCTGCCAGCCACATTGCCGGCGACCCCACGTCACTACTTCAACGTTCCGTCCATAACTGCAGCAATTTTGTCCACGGCCTTGACCACCTGATCCTCTGACGGCTTCATGACATAGACAGAATAATCACCTGTGGAATAGCAGGTCTCGTATGTGCCCGAACCTGTCATATTCTGTTTCTTGATAGTCCAGCTTCCGCCGTCGTTGATCTGCTGCTTGACTATGGCCTTGATCTCCTTGCTGGTCATATTGATTTCCATATAATCCTTGCAAGCCGCCAATATGGAGGAATACTTCGTCAGAATAGTTTTGCTCGACGATGCCTTCTTGATGACTGCCTCGACAATCTTAGCCTGATCTTTGTTCCTCTGCACATCCCCCGACGCGAAAGACTTGCGCTCTCTGGCAAAAGCCAGCGCCTTAGCCCCGTCAAGATGATTTTTGCCCTCGTAGAATGTATAGTATACGCCCTGACCGTGGGTGGTAAAAGTGAAGTCCGAGTTCACGTCAACACCGCCAACGGCATCGATGAACTTGGTCACCGTGGTGTAATTCACCTTCAGATAGTAGTTCATGTCCACGCCGGTGAGCTTTTCTACGGATTTGATGGTCTGCTGGATGCCGTAGATCCCCGTGTGGGTCAGCTTGTCCGTGGCGTTGTCCTTGCTGGTTAGCTTGATCTCATAGTCACGCGGGATCGATGTCAACAAAACAGTCTTGGTCTTTGGGTTGACTGTGACGATCATGTTGACGTCGGACCTGGATGCTGTGTCGATGGTGCCGCTGGTATCCAATCCGCTGATGTACACGTTATATGATTCCTTGGTCACATCGACATTCTTAGACAGATCCTCGGAGGATATCTTGACTTTGACCACATGTATGATCCGGGTCTTGCTCTTGAAATCGCTTTCCTGGTCGCAAATGGTCTTATAATGGCTGGCGCTTATGAGTATAGCTTCATATTTCTTGCTCAAAAGCCCGCTCCCCAGTTTTGACAGGCTGGCTACTCTGGCGTATGTCACGTTTTCATTTGAAGCCAACTGACCCTTGGCTTTGGAATAATTCAGTTCGTTGGTCAGATATGTGGCGACTTCCTTGCCCTTGATGTCATCTTCCTTCTCGTAATCGCTGCTCTTGTTCACGATTACGTAGTAGTTCTCCGTCTGCTCATTTACGCTTGTCACCTGGGAGAAGAACCCCACTGTATCGCCTAGGTTTACTATTGCAAAGGCGAATCCGCCCATGAGCAATATGGAAGAAATCAGTGCCACGATTTTCTTCCACCGTTTGAATCCATAGAAATAAAGGGTCGGAAAAATTGCTAGACTGATGAGCCCTACGATGGCCAGCGCAATGTACATAATCTTGGCAGGCAGTATGTCTGCGTAGACAAGCATTACAACAAAAGCTACTAAGGCGAAGAAGTACATGATCGACCATACTCTGGTGAATATGCCGAACTTAGTACGACCGGCCTGGGCTTTGGTTGCCGTGGCAGTCTGGGCGGCATTGGCTGCCGTGGCGGCCTGGGCGGCATTGGCTGCCGTGGCGGCCTGGGCGCTCGACGCCGGAGAGCCTTGGGCGGCTTGGCCCTCCGGGCCGCCGCTTACTTGATTGCCAGCCCGGTCCTCCGGGCCGCCGCTTGCTTGGTTGCCAGCCCGGCCCTCCGGGCCTTGGCTGCTGTGCTTGTATTTATCACTTCTCATTTGATTTCCTCGATTAAATTTCTTAATTGTCAGTAATATACATAACCTATATATTTTACTATTATTTCTGTGGTTTGTCGATGTATATCGCTAAATCTACACATTTGGAAGATGCGTATCGGGGTAGTAGCAGATGATTAAGGGCCGAAGGGCATTATTTGATAAGCTGACACGAATCCGAAGCCGCGGCCAGCCGATCGTTCAAATAGCACAAGCGCACCGGCTGACACGGATCCGCCTAGAATCACGGCGCACCGGCGGCTGCAGCTCGGAGCCGCGGCCATAAAAATAGCAGGGCACGATGCCCTGCTACTTGTTTCCATATTGTCCGCTCTGCCGTCACCGGCCGATCGGATGCTGGCTATGCCAGTGTCTCGTCGTTCTTCTTGTAGAACTACTCGATGATCTCTGTTACGACTCCGGATCCTACTGTTCTTCCACCTTCTCTGATGGCGAATCTCAGTCCTTCCTCGATAGCGATTGGTGTGATCAGGTCGATCTCCATTACTACGTTATCTCCAGGCATGCACATCTCTGTACCTTCTGGCAACTGCAGATCTCCTGTTACATCTGTAGTTCTGAAATAGAACTGTGGTCTGTATCCGTTGAAGAATGGTGTGTGGCGTCCGCCCTCTTCCTTCTTCAGTACGTATACCTGACCCTTGAACTTTGTATGCGGATGGATAGTTCCCGGTTTTGCCAGTACCTGTCCTCTTTCGATCTCATCTCTCTGTACGCCTCTCAGCAGTGCTCCGATGTTATCGCCTGTCTCTGCATCGTCCAGGATCTTTCTGAACATCTCCAGTCCTGTTACTACGACTTTTCTCTTCTCATCTGAAAGTCCCACGATCTCTACTTCGTCGCCGACCTTCAGCATTCCTCTTTCAACTCTTCCTGTTGCTACTGTTCCACGTCCTGTGATCGAGAATACGTCCTCTACAGGCATCAGGAATGGTTTGTCGTTTGCTCTCTGTGGCTCTGGGATGTATGAATCTACTGCTTCCATAAGCTCTATGATTCTGTCTCCCCACTCGCTTGATGGATCTTCAAGTGCCTTCAGGGCTGATCCTCTGATGATCGGTGTATCATCGCCTGGGAATTCATACTCTGAAAGTAGTTCTCTTACTTCCATCTCTACCAGATCCAGAAGCTCGTCGTCATCTACCATGTCGCATTTGTTCAGGAATACGATGATGTATGGTACTCCTACCTGTCTTGAAAGCAGGATGTGCTCTCTTGTCTGTGGCATCGGTCCGTCTGTTGCTGCTACTACCAGAATAGCTCCATCCATCTGAGCTGCTCCTGTGATCATGTTCTTTACATAGTCAGCATGGCCCGGGCAGTCTACGTGAGCATAATGTCTGTTTGGTGTTTCATACTCTACGTGAGCTGTGGAAATAGTGATTCCTCTTTCCTTCTCTTCAGGTGCCTTATCGATCTGATCGAACTCTACATCTGATCCCAGAGAATATCTGTTATGCAGTACTTTGGTGATTGCTGCTGTCAGCGTTGTCTTACCATGGTCTACATGGCCGATAGTACCGATGTTGATATGCGGCTTGTTTCTTTCAAATTTCTGTTTTGCCATTTTTCATTACTCCTTTTATAATAATTACTAAACTTTTTGGAGCTGTTGAGCAGATTCGAACTGCCGAACCTCTTCCTTACCAAGGAAGTGCTCTACCTACTGAGCTACAACAGCCTGTCGCAATATTGTAATCGTACTATATTTTGCGCTTGTTGTCAATTGATTTAGGCACTTTTCGCCATGACATTTATCGACATTTTCGAACCCGGCGCGCGAGCGCTCAGGCCGCAGGGGTATGGCAAGCCGGAAAGCACTCAGGCCGAGTGAACTAAACGCTCAGGCCGCAGGGGTATGGCAAGCCGGAAAGCACTCAGGCCGAGTGAACTAAACGCTCAGGCCGCAGGGGTACGGCAAGCCGGAAGGCGCGCGGGCACTCAGGCCGCAGGGGTACGGCAAGCCGGAAGGCGCGCGAGCGCTCAGGCCGTAGGGGTACGGCAAGCCGAAAAGCGCGCAGGCCGAATGAACTAAACGCGCCGGCCGGCAGTTTCCCGCCTTCGCAAGCATCATTCCCCCGCAAACTTAGTATTCCAGGAAAGTGTATATCTTCTTTTTGATACGTTGAATGGCATTATCGATAGCCTTAGGCGACTTGCCCAGGGAGGCAGCGATCTCCTTGTAAGTCAGGCCTTTGCGCATCTCCATCCACACCCGGCTCTCGAAGTCGCTGAAGTCGGCCAGCCCGTCAGCCTGCAGATATGTCGCCACCTCATTCATGAGTGCCAGGGTCTCCGGGTTGAGATTTTCGTCAGCAGCCACTCGCTCCATAGGCGAAGGCCCCTCGCCGTCGGTTTTGTCCTCGACACTGAGAGACAGCGAATCGTTGAGGATCTGGTGTTTCTTACGGTTGGCGCTTTTAATGGCGGTGATGATCTGCCGGCTCATGCAAAGCTCCGCAAAAGTCCTGAAGGATGCGGCGCCGTCTACATCGTAATCGCGGATGGCCTCAAAAATCCCTATCATGCCTTCCTGTATGACGTCTTCGTTGTCCCCGCCAATGATAAAATACTGGCGTGACTTGGTCTTGGCCAGACCTTTGTACTTGCGGATCAGAAATTCCTCGGCCGTCGCACTGCCTTCCTGGGCCATTTTCACCAGTTCCTCATCGCGAAGAACATTCAGATCGTCAGGCGAAGATGTATGACTGCACGCTGCGTCATCAGGCGACAAGCCGATCTTGCCGATTGCGTCACTATTTTTCTGCATCTCTCTGTTTCCTCACCTCATACATAAGAATTGCCGCCGCGTTGGAGGCATTCAGTGATGATATTTTCCCGACCATGGGAATCGAAATGCAATAGTCGCACTTTTCCCTTACAAGTCGGCTGATGCCGGAGCCTTCGTTGCCGATGACCAGGGCCACGCCGCCGGTCATATCCTGTTCATAATAGCAGGTGCCGCCCATGTCGCAGGCGTAGACCCAGACTCCGCGTTTTTTCAAGGCGTCTATAGCTTGGCCGATGTTGGCCACCCTGGCGCATGGCAGGTATTCCACGGCTCCCGCCGAAGTTTTGGCCACGGTCTCGGTAATGCCGCTGGCCCGCCTTTTGGAGATTATCACTCCGTGGGCGCCGGCGCATTCGGCCGTACGCATGACAGCCCCTAGGTTGTGGGGATCCGAGACTTCGTCAAGGATCACAACAAAAGGATCCTCGCCGCGCTCTGCAGCCAGGTTTAATATATCGTCTAACGTTGCGTATTCGTGGACCGACACAAAGGCTATGACGCCTTGATGGGAACCGCCTCCGGCGGTCCTATCCAGAATATCCTTATCCACCATCCTGGTGACAATGCCCCGGGACTTGGCCAGAGACAGTATTTTCCCCATAGACCCTGTGGCACCCTTCTGTACCATAAGTTTTTCCATGTCGCGACCGCTTTTCAGGGCCTCGATCACAGGATTGCGACCAATGACCATATCGCTATGGGAATTGTCAGCCTTTTCCCCTTCGCCGAGGTTACGCTGGCCGAGGTTACGCTGGCCGAGGTTACGCTGGCCGTGATCTCTTCGGCGTGCATCTTTTTTATTTGACTCTTTCATACTTGAAAAAACGGTACTGGATACCGTTGTCCTCCTTCATATCGCTCTGCCAGGTCACCTGGAAATCCTTGTCGGCGTCCAGATCTACGAAGTACCGGTCCGCCGGAAAGCTTGCGTCTATTTTGGTTATGTAACAGGTGTCGCATAATGGCAGCAACATCTTATACACGCTGGCGCCGCCGATGACGAAAACGTCGTCGCCCGGGTCCTTTGCCAGTTCGTCCTTCAGATGATCCAGGTCATGAATAAACATCTGAACACCCTCCGCAGTGAAATTCCGGTTTCCCGTGAGAACGATGTTCCTCCTGCCGGGCAGACCTTTGTGCCCAGGAAGACTTTCCAGCGTAGCCCTGCCCATGACGACAGTCTTGCCCTGAGTCTTCTCTTTGAAAAACTTCAGATCCCCCGGGATGTGGCACAAAAGCTCGCCTTTGTTGCCTATGGCCCAGTTCTTGTCTGCTGCTAATATCAGATTCATAGTTAGCCTCCTTACACGGCGATGGGTATGTTCTTGATCTGTGGACCGTGCTGATAATCCTCCACAGTAATATCGTCCGTGGTAAAATCGTAGAAATCTTTAATGTCCGGGTTCAGGGTAAACTTCGGCGCCGGGTACTGGGGCCTGGCGATGAGTTCCTCTATGACCGGAACGTGTTTGTCATAAATGTGGGCGTCGGCAATGACGTGAACCAGCTCCCCGGCCTTGAAGCCGCAGACCTGAGCCAGCATCATGACCAGAACTGAATACTGGACCACATTCCAGTTGTTTGCCGCCAGAATGTCCTGGGAACGCTGATTGAGAACGGCGTTGAGCCTGTCCCCTGTCACGTTGAAAGTCATACTGTAAGCGCAGGGCTCCAGATTCATCTCCGAAAGATCTGCGAAATTGTAGATATTCGTCATTATGCGACGTGACTGCGGCGTGTTTTTCAGCTGCCAGATAACATTATCCACCTGATCCATAAGGCCCTGGTGGAATTTATATTTCACGGCCATCTGATAACCGTAGGCCTTGCCGATGGAACCATCTGCATCGGCCCATTCATCCCAGATGCCGCTCTTGAGGTCGTTGATATTGTTTGACTTTTGCTGCCAGATCCACAACATCTCGTCTACGGCAGACTTGATTGCCGTGTGGCGCAAAGTGATTGCCGGGAATTCCTCCGACAGGTCGTACCTGTTGACGACGCCGAAGTTTTTGATGGTGTAGGCCGGGGAGCCGTCTTCCCAGCGGGCTCTGACCTCCTGGCCTTCTGTGGAATACCCATTGTCCAGGATACCGCGGCACATGTTCACGAATAATTTATCTGCTTTACTCATGGGACTCCTCCTCTATGATTTTCATTGCTTCAGCCACTACCTGATCCAGGCGCTGTGTATCGCCGTGAAGATACAAAAACCCCACCAGCGCCTCGAATCCTGTAGCCAGCTTGTATGCTATAGGCGTGGATCCTCTGGGTTTGTTGGTGTTAGTGTGATTTCTGCCCCGCTTGAGCAGGCTGACCTCTTCCTCAGTCAGGAAGCCCTTCATGAGCTCCCGGGCCGCCTTGGCCTGGCCATCAGCGCAGACATAGGAAATAGCCAGGCTGTTCATTTTGTCCACCCTGACCATGCCCTTTCCCATGACATATTTTCTTACATATACTTCATAGACGGCATCCCCAATATATGCGAGTGCCGTCGTATTGCTTGCCTTAGAATTTACTTCTATCATAATTACTCTTTAATGATCTGGACGCCCTGGGGAGTGTCCTTCAAAGTTATACCTTTCGCCTTCAGTTCATCGCGGATCTCATCGGCCCTTGCAAAGTTCTTGGCCTTGCGGGCTTCCTGTCTCTCATCGACCAGCTTCTGGATCTCAGGATCCACTGACTCGTCTTCCTCTTCAGCCTGAAGGAGTCCGAGAATGTCGCAGAATTCCATAAGGGTATCCAGGGATTTCTGAGCGAATTCCCTGGTGCTTCCACCTGCCACCGCCGTATTGATAGCCGTGATCAATTCGAATACTGCGCTGATGCCGTCAGCTGTGTTCAGATCGTCATCCATTACCTTAATGAAGCTCTGTCTGTATTTATCGTATCCGTCAAGAGCCGCTTTTTCCTCGTCGGTCATGGAGCCCTCTTCGCCGTTCTTAATAAGGTACAGCAGGTTTTCCTTGCAGTTGCTCATTCTCTCCAGGCTGGCCCTGGACTGCTGCATAAGTGCCTCGCTGAAGTCTATCGGACTTCTGTACTGGCCTGACAAAAGGAAAAATCTGATTTCTTCGCCTGTGTAGGTCTTGCGGATGTCGCGGACCGTGAAGAAATTGCCCCTGGACTTGGACATTTTCTCTCTGTCCATGGTGATGTATGCGTTATGCATCCAGTAGTGCGCAAAAGGCGCGCCGTTGCAGCACTCCGACTGAGCGATCTCGTTCTCATGATGGGGGAACTGCAGATCCTGACCGCCGGCGTGAATGTCGATGGTGTTGCCAAGGTGCTTTTTGCTCATGGCTGAGCATTCTATATGCCAGCCCGGTCTACCCATGCCCCAAGGGGACTCCCAGGCAATCTCGCTTTCCTCTTTCCTTGCCTTCCAGAGAGCAAAATCCAGAGGATCCTTTTTCACCTCGCCTATGGCAATGCGTGCGCCTGATTCCAGGTCGTCTATGTTTTGTCCCGAAAGCTTGCCATACTCAGGGAATTTACGCGTTGAGAAATATACGTCGCCGTCAGCCTCGTAAGCAAAACCTTTGTCTATAAGGGTCTGAATGAACGCTATGATCTCCGGAATGTGCTCGGAAACCTTAGGGTGTACGTCGGCCACGCGAACATTCAGGGCCTTGGTGTCATTGAAGTATTCCTTGATGTACTTCTCGGAAACTTCCGGGGCCGTGATGCCCTCTTCCTTGGCTCTGTTGATTATCTTATCGTCTACATCTGTGAAGTTCTGTACGTATTTGACCTTGTATCCTCTGTACTCCATATATTTTCTCAGAGTATCGAATACTACCAGAGGCCTTGCGTTTCCAATGTGGAAGAAGTTATAAACCGTGGGACCACATACATACATGGACACCTGTCCTTCCTTGATCGGAACGAATTCCTCTTTCTGTCTACTTAGCGTATTGTAAATCTTCATGGTCATTTTCTTCCTCTTCCTTCTTATCCTTATTGCTATCCTCTTTACCTGCCTCCGGGCTCTTGACTTCCTTCAGGCCAGGTTTCTGGCTATCCTTAGCCAGCTGATTGATCTTATTCTCCAGCATGACGATACGCCTTCTCAGGCATTCCATCTCAACATCGACTGGATCCGGAAGATCCACCTGATTGAGATCATCTGTGTTCTCGCCGTATCTTCTGACTATCTTTCCCGGTACGCCGACTACTGTGCAACCGTTAGGTATTTCCTGAAGTACTACTGAACCGGAACCGATCTTAACGTCGTCTCCGACTTTAAACGGTCCCAGGACTCTGGCTCCCGAACTTACTACTACCCTGTTTCCAAGGGTCGGATGCCTCTTGCCCTTCTCTTTTCCTGTGCCGCCCAGAGTTATGCCCTGGTATAATGTGCAGTCGTCGCCGATTTCAGTTGTCTCGCCTATGACTACGCCCATGCCGTGATCGATGAAACATCTTCTGCCGATCTTGGCTCCGGGATGTATTTCTATTCCTGTGCTCTTGCGTGCTTCCTGGGATATAAGTCTTGCCAGCAGCTTCAGGTTATGATCATATAACCAATGAGCCGGCTTGTGCCATATAAGGGCCCAGACTCCCGGATAACACATCAGGACTTCCAGCTCGTTTCTGGCAGCCGGATCTTTCCTGACCACAGTCTGTATGTCTTCGTGAACTTCTTCAAGGAACTTCATTTGTGTATCATCCTTTCGTTTTTTAGAATTACCCTTATATATACCCGAAAAACCGTACTTTATTCAGCTAAATTACTCTACTGTGATAGTTTTTATAACTACCGGAGTAAGCGGTTTGTCCATTGGGTCTGTCTCGACTTTAACTATATCCTGTGCTACGTCAAGGCCTTCGATGATCTTTCCGAAAGCAGCATACTCGCCGTCCAGGTGTGGTGCGTCTGCAACCATAATGAAGAACTGCGAACCTGCTGAATCAGGTACCATAGTTCTTGCCATGGACAAAACGCCCTCTGTATGTTTCAGATTGTTTTCCACTCCGTTGGAGCGGAACTCTCCCTTGATAGTGTAGCCCGGGCCGCCCATGCCTGTGCCGTCAGGACAACCTCCCTGGATCATGAATCCCGGAATGACTCTGTGGAATGTGAGTCCGTCGTAGAATCCGTCTTTAGCCAGTTTTTCAAAATTTTCAACTGTAATAGGCGCGATGTCATCGTAAAGTTCGCCTGACATTACTCCGCCGTTTTCCATTTCGATAGTTACTTTCTTCATGATATTGTTTCCTCTCTTTATTTCTGTCTATTTAGATTTAATATTTACTCTCTGACACCATGGCTCTCTGAGTTTGTAATAAGTCATGCCGTTCAGGTCGCTTTTCAATATATCCCAGATCTCGTCATTGAAGAACTTGGGATATATGTTTTCCAGTTTTCCTATTTCTTCCCGGGACAGAAATCTGATCTCCCGCAGTACCTGGGCGTCTTCCGCCAGTTCCGGATCTGAACCCAGTCCCAGCTCGCCGCCTATGATGTCGCCGATCATATAATTGACGAACCGCTGTCCTCTTTCAGGTGAGACCTCTTCAACATGCCAGGCCACGCCCCTGATCTTGATATCAAGGCCCGTTTCTTCCTTGGCCTCGCGCACAGCCGCCTCCACGGAATTTTCTCCATCCTCGATAGCGCCCCCCGGCACCATCCAGATATCCTTATCCTCGTGATGCTGCTTGACCATGAGGATCTCATTTTTTTCGTTGGCTAATATTACTCTTACTCCGCCTACCCACATAAAAACGCTCCTATCACGCCGGAACCGATCACGATAAAGATCGGATTCAGCTTAAACTTCCCTATCAACACTATGCTTGCGACACAGATAATGACAGGCACGGGCGCCAAAGTCGCAAATGCGCTTTGTCCCATGAATACTACTGCTGAAGCGAGCAGGCCGACCGTCACAGGCCTTATGCCTGCGAAAGCCCCCTCAACGGCTTTGCTCTCTCTATATTTATTTATGAAATAACATGTTATCAATACCAGTATAAACGATGGTAATGCTTCCCCGAAGGTAGCAACCAGCGCTCCCGGAAGCCCCGCGCTGTAATAGCCCACATAGGTGGCCGCATTAACAGCCAGCGGTCCCGGCGTCACCTGAGATATGGCAACCAGATTGGAGAACTCGTCTCCGCTCATAAGCTGGAAATCCCTGGCGCCCTGATATATCATCGGCAACATGGCCAGTCCGCCTCCGAATCCGAAGAGGCCTATTTTCGCAAATACCAGAAAAAGTTTCAGATAGATCATGACTGATCACCTGCTTTCTCTGACTCGCCTGTTCCCTTCCGGCCGTCTCCTGTAAAGTGCTCATAAACAAGTCCGATAACCATGCCGCCGATAATTACATAAACGGCGTTTACATTCAGGACTGCTATAAGCAGAAATGCTGCCATTGCCAGGATCCACGGGAACCATCCCTTAAGGATCTGTTTTCCGACTTTATATGCCGAGTATGCGATGAGGCCCGTGGCCGCCGCCTTGACGCCGGTCAGAGCTCCGTTGACATACTTGTTGTCGCCGATTCCATTGAGCAACTCGATGATTGCAATTATTATGACCAGGCTGGGAAGCACCACGCCGATAGTTGCGACGATAGCGCCAAGCACGCCCTTCTTGTAGTGGCCGATATATGTAGCCATATTAATGGCAATGACCCCCGGAAGTCCCTGGCTGACAGCTAAGCAGTCAACTATTTCCTCCTCGGTCATCCATTTCTTCTGATCTACTATGATCCCCTGCATGAGAGGTATCATAGCCATGCCGCCGCCTATAGTGAACAGGCCCAGCTTGAAAAATGTCCAGAAGAGCTGAAGATACATATTCCCTTCGCGTCCTTCTTTCGCGCTCATATACTAGCCTCTACGTTCTTTGTTTACGATTTCCACAGCCCGGGATACAGCCTCTTCAGCTGTGATTTCTTCCTTGTCAGCGTCGCGGCGCAGCTTGTACTCCACCTTGCCTTCAGACGCCAGCTTGCCCACTGTGATCCTGACAGGGATCCCCAGCAGATCGGCATCCTTGAACTTGACTCCCGGTCTCTCTTTTCTATCGTCCAGGAGAACCTCTACGCCGGCCTTTTCCAGTTCGTCATAGATCTTCTCCGCCATTTCCTTCTGTACAGGGTCGTTGTCCTTGACCAGCGTCACGATCACGTGATACGGCGCTATAGCCATAGGCCAGATTATTCCGTTATCATCGTGGTTCTGCTCTACGACAGCCGCCAGAGTTCTGGTGACTCCAATGCCGTAGCAGCCCATGAGAAGCGGATGCTCCTTCTGGTTCTCGTCCAGGTACGTCGCATGCATGGACTCCGAATACTTGGTGCCCAGCTTGAATACCTGCCCGACCTCTATGCCTCTGGCGTGCTTGATCGGCGCACCGCATACAGGGCACGGATCTCCGGCTTTCAGAAGCTTGATATCTGCAACTATGTCGCCTTTATAGTCTCTGCCATAGTTGACATTCTTCAAATGATAATTTTCCTTGCAGGCTCCTGCGCAAAGATTCTTCAGTCCCGGCAGTTCGCTGTCTACGACTATCTTGCAGTCGTGAAGTCCTACAGGTCCTGTGAATCCGCCTACGCAGCCTGTAGCCGCTGACATTTTCTCTTCGTCCGCGAACTCTATCTGGTGCTCGGCGATGCCCAGGGCGTTGACCAGCTTGATCATGTTAGCGTCTCTGTCGCCTCTGACGAAGGCCGCAACATAGCCGTCTTCCTTGCCTTCGGCGTCGTATGTAACAAAAAGCAACGCTTTCATGGTTTCCTTTGCGTCCATGTGCAAAAAGTCCGCTACTTCTTCGATGGTCTTGGTTCCCGGGGTGTTGACCTCTTCCAGAGGAAGCATGTCTACATCATCCTGGGCTTTAGCGTCTACACATTCAGCCCTCTCGACAGTGGCAGCCATAGAGCACTTCTCGCAATAAGCGATCTCGCTTTCGCCGACCTCTGACAAAGCCGTGAATTCGTGGGAATTACTTCCGCCGATGGCTCCCGTATCAGCCTCTACCGGTCTGAATGTCAGCCCGCAGCGGGTGAAAATCTTGTCGTAAGCATCGTACATAGCCTTATAGCTTATATCCAGTCCCGCCTCATCGGCGTCAAATGAGTACAGATCCTTCATTATGAACTCTCTGCTCCTCATGAGACCGAAGCGCGGTCTGGCTTCATCTCTGTATTTAGTCTGGATCTGGTACAGCAGCACCGGAAGCTGACGATAGGATGATACATCATTTCTGATCAGATCTGTGAAGACCTCTTCATGAGTAGGTCCAAGGCAGAAATCTCTGCCGTTCCTGTCTTTGATCCTCCACAGTTCCGGGCCATAGGCCTCCCATCTGCCCGATTCCTGCCACAATTCAGCAGGCTGGATAGCAGACATATGTATCTCTTCTCCGCCGGCCGCGTCCATTTCCTGTCTGATGATCTCCTCGATCTTCCTGACTGAGCGCCAGCCCATAGGCATGAATCCGTATACTCCGGAAACCAGTTTCCTGATCATACCCGTGCGGAGAAGCAGTATATGGCTTGGTATTTCTGCCTCTGCCGGTACCTCTCTCAATGTTTTCAAATGCATTTTAGATAACTTCATTTTCGTCTCCTTAATATTTATGCTTCAGTTCCCGGATTTCCACCCTTGGGAACTTCCCGTATCAAACAGATCGCCTCGGCGGCGATACCCTCGCCCCGGCCGGTGAATCCGAGTTTTTCAGTAGTCGTGGCCTTAACGCTTATCACGGCCATGTCAACGCCTGTTGCCTTGGCGATATTTTCTCTCATAGCCTGTATATAGCCGGCCAGCTTCGGTTCCTGGCAAATGACTGTGACGTCTGCATTCACCAGTTCGTAGCCTTCATCGTTTAATAACGATGCGACCTTTTTCAACAAAATAATACTTGATATGCCTTCATACTTCGGCGAGCTGTCGGGAAACCATTTCCCTATATCGCCCAGAGCCGCAGCCCCCAGCATGGCATCCATGAGGGCATGAGTCAGCACGTCCGCGTCAGAATGGCCAAGCAGACCTTTGTTCCAGGGGATAAGCACCCCGCCAAGGACAAGTTTCCTACCTGGATCCAGCCTGTGCACATCGTATCCTGTTCCTACTCTCATTTCTCTCCTCAGATCTCTCGGTGTGGTGATCTTGATATTTTCCTCGCCGCCTATGACGACCTCCGGCACCACGCCCATTCTCTCTACAAGTCCGGCGTCGTCGGTACCGTAGTACTTTTCCGCAAAAGCCTTCTCGTAGGCCTCTCTGATCAGGGATAGTCTGAAGCCCTGAGGCGTCTGTACGTTGTACAATTTGCTCCGGTCCAGGGTTCCCTCGTCAATGTGACGGATGGTGTCTTTAGTGTGTACGGCCGCTATGGCTGCGCCTTTTTCAAAGGCTTTCTCCGTGACGGCCCGTATAGTGTCCTGTGTGACAAAGGGTCTTACCCCGTCGTGTATCAGGACGATGGTATCTCCCTCGGGGTCTTCTCTGTCCAGCTGTCTTATGGCCGCAAAGATAGAGTCCTGACGTTCTTCCCCTCCGGGGATTATCCTGACACCGGGCAGAAGCTTTCTGCAGCCATCAACATAGTCAGGCGGAACTACAGCCATTACTTCATCCACGAAATCACAATCCGTGAATTTAGACACTGTGGTCTCCAATATGGTCCTGCCCTGCTGCTTGATAAATTGTTTAGGCACTGACGCCGCCATCCTCTTCCCGGATCCGGCAGCGCCTATAACTGCCACTACTCTGCTATTGCTGTACATGTGTGTTCTTCAACCTTCCAAATATCATTCTTCCTGCAGAAGTCTGCAGAACGCTGGTTACGTTGATCTTGGTGGTCTTCCCTATCTGCTTGCGTCCGTCTTCTACTACTATCATAGTGCCGTCGTCCAGATAACCTATAGCCTGGCTCTGATCTTTGCCCTGTTTCACAAGGCTCACAGTCATTTCCTCACCAGGCAGTACTACAGGTTTCAGGCAGTTAGCCAGCTCATTGATATTCAGTACGCTGACTCCGTTTATAGCCGCTACCTTATTCAGGTTGAAATCGTTGGTAACTACCTTACCGTTGATCAGCTGAGCCAGTTTCAACAGTTTCACGTCTACTTCCGGTATTTCCTTGAGAGCCTTCTCGGTATCGGTATTATAGATTTCTACTCCGTAATCCTTCTGGATCTTATTGAGTATGTCAAGACCTCTTCTGCCTCTCGTACGTTTCAGAGAATCAGAAGAGTCTGCAATGTGTCTCAATTCTACCAGAACAAATTCAGGTATGACGATAGGCCCCTCCAGGAAGCCTGTCTTCATTATCTCGGCGATCCTGCCATCGATAATGACACTGGTGTCGAAGATCTTAGGAATGGCGTCGCTTTTCTTCTTGCCTGCCCTGGCGAACCTGCTGCCGCCTTGGCTCTGGTTCTGGTTCTGGTCCTTACCCCGGGGAGCCAGAATATTGCCTGCCATTTCCTTGCCCTTGCTGGTTGCTATGACCACGCCCAGATACCCGAAAATAAAGTAAGTGATCACTATTATGAACGAATACACATACTTGTTGGTGATGAAGGTAAACATCTGAGTCAGAAGCAAGGCTATGAGAAGTCCTGCTATGAGGCCGATAGTGCCTGCGACTATAACATTGCCGGAAATGCCCTGCAGATCACTTTCAATGTTATTGGCAACCTTAGTGCTTTGTCTACTCAGTACAGGTGTCAGCTTGAAAAAAATAATTCCAAAAATAATAGCGAATGCAATAGCTATACCCATCTGCTGTCCCGAAGAGAAATATTCATCTACGTTTCCGCCACTGTGATTGATCCAGTAGCCAATCAGCAGGCAACAGCCATAACCAAAAGCCGCACCGATAATAGTGACCAAGCCCCTTATTAACTTTTTGATCATTTTATAACTTGTCCTCCTTTCCAGTAATCTTGCATTATAACGCTAATGCCGCGTCAACAGATCCTGCGAGGGGAAAATTTCTGTATGCTTCCTGCACAAAATCTTTGATACCAAATAGTATAATCTAACAAGTTAAACACGTCAACCCTTGTGAGAATTAGTTTTTTCTTCCTAAAAAAACCCATTTGTGTTAAAATCATTATAAGGATTTCATATTATCCACACAGTTAATAATTAATATGTAACAAACAGTGTAATAAATTCGAATACTAAGGTTCAAAGGAGGAACGATATATGTATAAGTTGCTGGTAGTAGATGACGAACCGAAAATCAGAGAGGTCATCAAGGAATATGGGGAGTTCAACGGTTATGAAGTCTCTGAGGCGTCTGACGGCATGAGTGCTGTCGGTCTCTGTAAACTCAACGATTATGATCTGATCATCCTGGACATTATGATGCCTAAGCTTGACGGATTCTCCACTTGTAAGGAAATAAAGAAAATCAAAGATATACCTATTATAATGCTTTCAGCTCGCGGTGAGGAATATGATAAGCTCTTCGGCTTCGAACTGGGCATCGATGATTACATCGTCAAACCATTCAGCCCTAAGGAACTCATGGCAAGAGTCAATGTAGTTCTGGCCCGCAGGAGCAGCGGCGTTCAGAGCAAGACCGATGTGATGAATTTCAACGGTCTGGAAATCAACATCGCCGCAAGGACAGTATCTGTAGACGGCGAGAGGATCGAGCTTACTCCTAAGGAGTACGACCTTTTATTCTACCTGATTGAAAACAGGAATATCGCCCTGTCCAGAGACAAACTGCTGTCAGACATCTGGGGCTACGACTTCTTCGGCGACGACAGAACCATCGACACGCACATCAAGAATCTCAGGAACGCCCTGGGACCATACCGTGACTACATCGTCACTCTAAGGGGAGTAGGATATAAATTTGAGTTCGACGAATAATAACAGTAGAAAAAAGACCGGCAAACAAGGCATAGATCTTCATAGCATCAAATTCAAACTGTGGGCGTATTTCATCACTTTCGCAGTGATTTTGCTGTGCCTCATATGGCTTCTTCAGATATTCTTCCTGAATACCTATTACGAAGAAATGAAGTCCAACGAGACCAGCAAGATCGCCAACCACATTACAGAGTCCTTTGCTTCCAATGACTACGACTTCGATTCACTTAAGTCCATGATCAAGACCGTGTCTTCATATAACGACCTGACCATAATGGTATCCAACACCACGGGAGCCTTTGTTATAACCTCGGAATCCTCCGACGAAATGGGGCCATCCCGAGGCATCAGCGGGAAGTACGCCATGGACATAGTGACGCTGGACCAGAAACTGGCCAGCAGCGCCATCAATGACGGCGTGACCAATATCAGCGTAGGCCGCGGCAGCAACCGGACCATGGAGTTCGCCTGCTACCTGCGAGACAAGGACGATAACATCGTGTACACCCTGTACATCTTCTCGCCTTTGTTCCCGGTGCAGTCCACAGTGAACATTCTGCGGTCCCAGCTTGTCTACATTACCATAATCGCAATTCTCCTTTCCCTGGCTCTGGCCCTTTACCTGGCAAACAGGATATCCAAGCCCATCAAGGACATCACCAATTCGGCGGCAGAAATGGGCAAGGGCAACTACAGCGTCAAGTTCAAAGGCGGTCATTATTCAGAGACCCGCGAACTGGCGGACACTCTGACGGCAGCCGAAGGTGAACTTGAGAAGACCGATATGTATCAAAAAGATCTTATTGCCAATGTTTCTCACGATCTGCGGACGCCGCTGACTATGATCAAGTCCTACGCGGAGATGATTCGCGACCTGTCGGGGAACAACCCTGTCAAGCGCAGCGCTCATCTGAACGTTATTATTGAGGAAGCCGACCGGCTGAACTCTCTGGTAAACGACATGCTGAATCTGTCCAGAATGCAATCCAAGCGGATCAAGCTTGAGAAAACCAAATTCGATTTCTGCAAGGCCGCAGCATCTATAATGTCGTCTTATGACATATTAAATGAAAGCGACGGTTACGATATTCAGTTCCACTGCAACGGTGATGAGGCTGTGGTCTACAGCGATGAAGCTAAGATCAAGCAGGTCATGAGCAACCTGATCAACAACGCCGTCAAATACTGCGGCGCCGACAAACAAATCCTGGTGGATCTGAAAAAGTCCGGCAAGAACATCCGCTTCTCCGTAACAGACCACGGCAAAGGCATAGCTCCGGACGAGGTCGCCCATGTATGGGAAAGGTATTACAAATCCAGCACACACCACGTAAGACCTACTGATGGCAGCGGTCTGGGGCTTTCCATAGTCAAAGAGATACTGAACCTGCATAAGGCAGACTTCGACGTAACGAGCGAACTTAACAAAGGAAGTACCTTCTGGTTCGAGTTGCCGATTCTGAAAAACAAGTAAAGTCTTATTCGGGATTTCTTATAGGTTTTGCATACATATTCAGAATTTTGAATTAGATAATTATGTCTTATAGGTTTACGGTGACCTATACATCTTTAGCCTTGTATACATGAGTTGAATCTGGTTCAAAGGGTAAATTGTGACATTTCATCAAGGGCTTATATACCTTGAACCCCTGTTATTGCAGGTGGTTCAAGGTTTTTTATTTTTCATGGTGTCAGGTCGTCAGCTGCCCCATTTCTTCCATTTTATGGTATTTTCCCAGTTGTACGATAATTGTTTTTCCTGTTGCCTATTGATATTCATAGTGTTAAAATCCTTCTGTAATTTGAATAAAGGATGATTGTTCTGAGGGTTTATCGATGCTAATGTAGGGATTGTTTCGCGAGACCTGAGGCAACCACAGACTAAGGAGGACTATTGTGGAACAAGAAATTATTGCCATTGTGATCTTCGTCGTAGTAATCGGCGCGATCATGACGGAGAAGGTACACAGAGCCGCAGCCGCACTGGCAGGTACTGTAGCTTTACTTCTGACCGGTGTCCTGACTTTCGATGAGGCAGTCAGTTACATCGACTTTAACACTTTGGGCGTACTGGTAGGCATGATGATGTTCGTTGCTGTCGTCAAACACAGCGGACTATTCGAATATGTTTCTATCAAATCTGCTAAGATGGCTCACGGAGATCCCTGGAAGATCATGGTCATGTTCATGATCATCACGGCGTTCTGTTCAGCTTTCCTAGACAATGTAACAACTGTATTGCTCATGGGACCAATGACTCTGACTATAGGTAAGATGCTTAAGATCAACCCGGTACCTATTCTGCTCGGTCAGATTTTCGCTTCTAATATCGGAGGCACCATGACACTTATCGGCGACCCACCGAATATTATGATAGGAAGCGCCGCAGGTCTGGACTTCCTTGACTTCGTCGAGAATACAGGCGTTGCCTGCATCATCGGTCTTATAGCAGTTATCTTCTTCATGAAGTTCGCCTATAAGAAAAAGCTTCTGGCGGATCAGGATGCTATCAAAGATGTTATGGAACTTGACGAGAGCAAGGCTATAACCGACAGGCGACTTCTTCACGAAAGTGTTGTAATGATTGCTCTGGTCATAGTGGCATTCATTCTCCATGGACACTTTGGAATCCAGACTGCAACAGTTGCTCTGACAGCAGCGGCTATAATGATGGTCATCGGCGGTCAGGACATCGACGAAGTTGTAGGCGATGTAGAATGGCCTACACTGGTATTCTTTACAGGTTTGTTTATAGTAGTAGGCGGCATGGTCAAGACCGGCGTCATCAAACAGCTCGCCACATTGATAATGCAGGCTTCCGGTGGACATCTGGTAGCAACTATGATGATACTGCTGTGGGCATCAGCATTCCTGTCTGCGATACTTGATAATATACCTTTTGTTGCTACACTGATACCTCTGATTCTGGCCATGGGCCAGCAGGGCATGGACATCACACCCCTATGGTGGGCAATTTCACTGGGCGCATGCCTAGGCGGCAACGGCACTCAGATCGGTGCGTCTGCTAACGTAGTGCTCTCCGGAATATCCGGCAGACACGGCTACCCTATCTCATTCAACGACTACACCAAGGTGGGCATGCCGGTAATGCTGATTACCGTATTCATAGCTATGATATTCCTGTTGCTGAAGTATCAGGTAGGTTTACCTATCTAATCTGGAAAGGATAATAATATGTTACAAGATACTATAACGGATAACATGGTCAACACCGTGTTGAAACAGATGGGGGCTACGTCAATCAAGACGAAGCCCGCCTATATAAATATCGTGAAGTTCGAATTGACTGACTCGGTCAGGCTGATTTATCTCTACGAGATCAAAGAGAATGAATCTATTTACCTGCAAAGGCTTGAGCCTTACCGTCGCTTTATCGGCGAACCTGGCAATGAGGACGAGCTTATTCGTCTGATCAAGCACGATCTGGACAGATTCAAAGATGCGCTTGTCAGTGATAACTTCTCGCGGTTTATTATAATGTCTGACAAGCTTAACATAGTCAACAACAAAATCGAGGCTCTGCTGTTGAGTCCTAAGTTTGTTGAGGCTGAGGATCTGACTCAGATCGAGGCTGATCTGGATCATACGGAGATGGATATTGATACTATGGCCTCCAATGCAAAGCTGAAGTAAATCCCGGGCCCACTGACCCAGCCACTTGTCCTCGTGTACATACAGCCCCTGCGGAACGGCAGGTGTGCGTAATGCCTACTTCTACTGGTTGGGTATTGTTCCATCAATGGTACAGTTATGCATAAGTTTATGCACCGATTCTATTCTTGTGGCCACGCAAGAATCCCCGAAGTAATTCAGGATATGAGGCGTGAAATCATTGGTATACCTTGCTCTCGACCCAACATCCGCCACAGTGGTTCTATAATAATGTCGATTCTTGCGCACAGTCCGAGCAAATAAAATGCTCGGACTGTTTTTCCGATCACCAAAATATGCTTGGAGCACTTTTTGGTTCTCCTAAAATGTATAGAAACGAAAATATTACTGAAAAAATGCTAGGATATTTACAGCCGTTAACGGCTGTAAGCCAGTATCTACCTCAAATATCTCCAAATTCATGACGCTGATATGACAAATTTAACCTAAATAAAAAATGCATGGTATCGTTCCATTGATGGAACAATACCATACATGTCTAAACAGATATTCCAAGGGCCTACCCTTTGAATGCGTTGACGGCATCGAAGATATTTCTGGCGCCGATGATGCGACAGCCGCCAGCGGATGCCGAAGAACCGGCAGATGCCGAAATCCCGGCGGAGGCAGAAGAACCAGCGGAGGCAGAAGTCCCAGCGGAGGCAGAAGAGCCGGCAGATGCCGCCTTACGGTCAGCGCCAATAATCCCCCCTAGATGGGCAGCGTTTTTCTCGGGCATTATTACCTGCTCATAGCCCATGCGGGCTGCTTCAGTGGCTATGCGGTCGGCATTCTGGACCGAACGCAGATCTCCGGTTAGTCCGACCTCGCCAATGACTACAGTTCTCTTAGGACAGACTATATCTCGGATCGACGAATAGACTGCAAGGGCTACTCCCAGATCCACGGAAGTGCTATCGGGGCGAAGGCCGCCGACTACATTAACATAGACATCCTGATTCAGGAGAGTCATGCCGAGTTTTTTCTCCAAGACGGCCAGGATCATGCTCAGGCGCTGATAATCAACGCCTACAGCTGTTCGGCGAGCGAATCCCACATTTGCCGGGGCCGTCAACGCCTGTACCTCCATGAGAACAGGGCGGCTGCCTTCGTAAACGGCAGTAATGACGGAACCCTCTGAACGTTCTTCATTACTGTCGATGAAACTGCCGGAAAGGTCATGTATCTCTATAAGACCTTCCTCCTCCATATGAAAAGCTCCGATCTCGCTGGTAGTTCCGAAACGGTTTTTATAGGCCCGGAGTATGCGGAAATCGTGGTCACGCTCTCCTGTAAAATTAAGGACGCAGTCCACCAGATGTTCCACGATCTTAGGGCCGGCCAGATCGCCGCTCTTGGTCACGTGAGCCACGATAAAAATAGGGATATCCTCAGTCTTTCCCAGTTTCATGAGCATGTTTCCGCAGGCTCTCACCTGAGACACACTGCCGGGAACCGAATCCAGTTCCTGGGTGTACATAGTCTGAATCGAATCTATTACAAGAAACTTTGGTTTGATAGTGTCGCAGACTGTGACTATGTTTTCCATATTAGTCTCCGCCAGAACGAATAACTGATCACTGAGATCAGGGCAGACACGGTCGGCACGCATTTTTATCTGTTCCTCTGATTCCTCGCCGGAAACGTAGAGGACAGG
Organism: Aminicella lysinilytica; assembly: GCF_004362975.1. Lineage (GTDB taxonomy): Bacteria > Bacillota > Clostridia > Peptostreptococcales > Anaerovoracaceae > Aminicella > Aminicella lysinilytica. The sequence goes on from NZ_SNXO01000010.1 coordinate 48,695, forward strand.
ACCTATGGTCTTGGCCATATTAGCCGCAGCCTGAATTATGATCGTAGACTTGCCAATGCCCGGTTCGCCGGAAATCAACACTAGGGACCCTTTGACCAGCCCCCCGCCCAGCACACGATTCAGTTCGCCTATACCAGTATCTATGCGGACATGATCCGCCGAGCCAACCTTTGTTAGCGGTGAGGCTACAGCCCCAGCTCCGGCCGGTGCCGACGACCGACGACGATTATCATTCTCCGGCGTATCAACTATTTTCTCCTCGACCATGGAATTCCACGCGCCGCAGATACACTGGCCCATCCACTTAGGACTTTCATAGCCACACTCCTGACAGACGAAGACCGTCCTTGATTTTTTCCCCATACTTTCCCTCCTTATGTAGTCTAAAACCGGGACAGATCACTCCATCCCGGCGTAGTTTAAAGTCTGATTATTTGTCCTGTGCGGCCTGATGCTCAGCGATGATTTTCTCAGCCATCTGCTTAGGCACCTCCTGATATCTGTCGAAAGTCATTTCGAAAGTTCCGCGGCCCTGTGTCATTGAACGCAGTCCCAGAGAATAATCGAAAAGCTCAGCCTGAGGTGCTTCTGCCAGCAGTTTCTGCTCGCCGTTGGCCTGAGGCTCCATGCCCAGGATCTTACCGCGGCGCTTGTTCATGTCGCCCATTACGTCGCCCATGTTATCGTCCGGTACGAAGATTTCCATGTGCATGATAGGCTCCAGCAAACAAGGTTTGGCTTCAACGATGCCCTTCTTGAATGCCAGCGCGGCAGCCATCTTGAAGGATACCTCGTTGGAATCTACTTCATGATAAGAACCGTCGTAGAGAACAGCCTTGACATTAACTACCTTGCAGCCTGCAAGAGGTCCCTTGGACATACATTCCTGAAGTCCCTTCTCAACGGCAGGCACGTAGTTTCTTGGAATGGATCCGCCGAATAGTTCTTCGGAGAATTCCAGACCGTCCTGCTGTGAAGGCGAGAATCTGATATGAACGTCACCGTACTGGCCGGCTCCGCCTGACTGCTTCTTATGCTTGCCCTGAACATCAGAGCTACCCTTGATGGTCTCTCTGTAAGCTATTTTCTGAGGCACGATGTTGACTTCAACGCCGAACCTGTCCTTCAGCTTAGCCAGGATTATATTCAACTGGATGTCTCCCTGCCCGCCGAGGAGAGTCTGATGAGTCTCAGAATTTCTCTCGATCATGAAGGAAGGATCCTCTTCTCTCAGTCTGTTAAGACCTGTTCCGATCTTCTCCTCATCGTTCTTATCCTTAGCCTCGATAGCTATGAAATAGTTCGGTGCAGGGAAGTCCAGCGGCAGGTATCTGATTATGTCACTCTTATCACAAAGTGTATCGCCTGATGTTGTGTACTGGAGTTTGGCAACTGCTACGATATCGCCGGCTTCGGCGTAATTCAGCTCAGTCTGCTCTTTGCCCCTCATGAAGAACAGCTTGCCCAGTTTCTCGGACTTGCCGGCTCTCTCATTATATACTTCTGTGCCGGAATTCATCTTGCCTGTAACGACCTTCATCAGAGAAATCTTTCCAACGAACGGGTCGACTATAGTCTTGAATACGAACGCCGACATAGGCGCGTCTGTTACGCAGAGTCTTTCAACAGGCTCATTGGAGTCGTTGAATCCCTGATACGGTCCGTGCTGCAACGGAGTAGGTACATAAGTCAGCAACAGGTCCAGAAGGCCTTCAACACCTTCACCGATCTGGAATGCCGATGAACATACAGGAACGATATTGCCCTCTGAAATGCCCTTGACCATGCCCTTCTTGATCTCTTCATCAGTGAACTCGTCACCATTGAAATACTTCTCCATAAGCTCGTCATCTGCAGAAGCGATGGCTTCCTTAAGATCCTCGTCGATCTCTGCAGACAGAGGCCAGCTCAGTGGAACCAGGGTCGATCCGAACTTAGCCTTCAGCTCCTCGAAAGTCTTATAGAAATCGAACTCGTCCTTATCTCTCTTATTTATAACTATGAAGCGCGGTGTCTTGTATCTTTCACAAGCCTTCCAAGCAGCCTCTGTTCCTACCTGAATACCCGAACCGGCGTCTACCATAATAACGGCAGCCTCGGCAGCTCTCAGTGCTGCATTTACTTCGCCGATAAAATCAAAATATCCCGGTGTATCTATAAAATTGATCTTGCTATCCTTCCATTCGATTGGAACGATAGAAGTATTAATTGAATAACCTTTTTCAATTTCCATCTTATCATAATCGGAAACAGTATTACCATCTTCGACTTTACCAAGTTTCTTGATAACTCCTGTTGTCAGAAGTGCAGCCTCCAGGAAAGTGGTCTTTCCGCAGCCGCCGTGTCCCAGCAACGCAACGTTTCTAATAGTTTCGCTTGTATAGCCCTTCATATATGAGACCTCCTACTTAATAATACGTCTGACGCTCTCCGCGCCAACAACATAAGTATAACAAAAAAGCCGCCTGTGTACAACGACTTTTTGAATAGTTTGAAAATACAAATTTTTTATCAGAATATGCTGCACAATATCGGCAGTATCACAGGCACGCCGAAGGTCAGCACTATGCCTATTATCAGGGCGATGAGCCCGATCTCCCTGCCCATGACTCTCGTCACCGGCACCAGCATGGTGTCCATGCAACCGGCTGCCGCCGATGCGAAGGCCGCGCTTTTGTTCAATCTGGCGTACAGTGGCAAAAGCATGACTGTGAAAATGTCGCGGAATACGTTGACCATGAAGCCGTAAACGCCGGCTTCGGCGCCGTAGGCTGACAACATGGTAGCCCCGGTCAGGCTGTAGTAGCCAACGCCGCTGGTGGAAATGACTGCATACTTCATTGGCATGCCCGTCACGAGGGCCGACAAAGCACCCCCTGCCATGCTTCCTATGAATATAGCCAGCACAAAAAGCAGCACGCGGAAGCCAACTTTTTTCATATAGCGGAATACGGTCTTCTGCTGACCCATGCCTATGCCTACGCTGGTGTAGAGGACTATGAGCGATATGGCCAGGGCTTTGTCCAGGAAAGGCGGCAGCCATGATGCGCCGGCCTTTGCCATGAAGTAGCAGGCCACGACGCCAACGATGACGCTGACTATAATGACTATGAGGATCGGATCAACCTTGTAGCCGGACTTGCCTGATCCTGCATCTCCTTCAGCTCCCTCGACCATTTCCTCCGCTTCATCGTCGTCCTTCAACATTTCCTGATATTTAGATAAGGGTACGAACAATTTTTCCACAATTGCACAGACAACTATGCTCCCTGCAATAGCGCAGAGTATGGTGATTATGCAGTTCAAGCCCACAACGCCTATTTCCGATATGACTTCTTTATTAGTGCCTACATTTCCGCCAATGACGAACATAAGCAATATAAGAGCGATCGTGGTGATTTTATCCACGACCTTGTAGGCCACGGCCGGCAGATTCTGAAATCCTATGATCAGGCCTGTTCCCATGCATACAAATGGCATTAGAGTGTAGAACATCGCTAACCTCCCCGTTATATTGCTAAAATACCACTTTAGTACGCCAGAATCAATAGACCCACGCAGAAAAAAACCGGCGCGACAGAAGTAATTCCGAAGCGCCGATTGCGGTTCAATATTTTATTAAATCCAGTACGTTTTGTTCGCCTAAAACTCCGATGTTTTCGGCGTCCTCGGGAACGGCAGCACATCGCGGATGTTGCTCATGCCCGTTACATACATTATCATGCGCTCGAAGCCAAGGCCGTAGCCTGCGTGCTTGACGCCGCCGTATTTACGCAGCTCCAAATACCACCAGTAATCCTTTTCGTTGAGGCCCATTTCCTTCATGCGGGCCTGTAGAACATCCATGCGCTCTTCTCTCTGACTGCCGCCGATGATCTCGCCAACGTCCGGAACCAGCATATCGCATGCCGCCACGGTCTTGCCGTCATCGTTGAGCCTCATGTAGAAGGCCTTGATGTCCTTAGGATAATCCGTCACGAATATCGGCTTCTTGAAGACTTCCTCGGTCAGGTATCTCTCATGCTCGGTCTGCAGGTCGATGCCCCACTCTACAGGGTACTGGAATTCCTTGTCGGCCTTCTGCAGGATCTCCACGGCCTTAGTGTACGGCACTCTGTCGAAATCCGAATTTACCACATGGTGAAGCCTGTCCAGCAAGCCCTTGTCTACGAATTTATTGAAGAACTCCATCTCTTCAGGAGCGTTTTCCAAAACATAGTTGATGATGTATTTGACCATGTCTTCGGCTACCTGCATATCGTTGTCCAGGTCGGCGAAGGCGATTTCCGGCTCGATCATCCAGAACTCAGAGGCGTGTCTTGCCGTGTTGGAATTCTCCGCTCTGAAGGTCGGTCCGAAGGTGTAGACGTTTCTGAAGGCCAGGGCGAATATCTCCGCTTCCAGCTGTCCGCTTACGGTCAGGTTGGTCTCCTTGCCAAAAAAGTCCTGGGAATAATCTATCTTGCCATCCTCCGTAAGAGGCGGGTTTTTCATGTCCAAAGTTGTCACCTGGAACATTTCGCCGGCGCCCTCGGCGTCGCTGCCCGTGATTATCGGGGTGTGCACGTAAACAAAATCCCTCTCCTGGAAGAATTTATGTATGGCGTAGGCTACCAGTGATCTCACGCGGAAAACTGCCGCAAAGGTGTTGCTCCTCGGCCTCAGGTGTGCGATCTCGCGCAAAAACTCCATTGAATGTCTTTTGTTCTGCAAAGGGTAGTCTGCGGCGGAGTCTGCCTCCATGGTTACTTCCTCGGCGTGGATCTCAAAGGGCTGCTTGGCGTCTGGCGTCATTAGCATCGTGCCCTTGATGAGCAATGCCGACGACAAAGGCGCCTTGGCTACTTCTTCGAAGTTGTCGAGTTTGTCTGCCTCGTAAACTATCTGTACCGGCTGGAAAAATGTTCCGTCATTTAGATTGATGAAGCCAAACTTGTTGGAATTCCTGTTCTGCCTGACCCATCCTCTCACGACGACTTCCTTACCGGCGTATTTTTCTGTGTTTCTGAAAAGTTCTCTCAGTTGAATATCTTTAGTGACCATCTTATTCCTTTCCGTGAAGATCCGGTGGCTGGGCGGCACGCAGTACGGTGCCTGGTGCTGGACGCGGCGCCACTTGGGCTTTCCGGCACTGCTGGCCATGTCGCCACCTTCTCACGTTTTTATTTCATTGTTTTGTATTATATCACAGGTTCGTACCCGTTGCAAATACAGAACTGTCGGGCACTTCAATTATTTTGGCAGTTGCCCACTATTCCGTCTTACAGATATTTCTAGCCCCAAGTTCTGACCCAATGCCGCGCACCTCTTTAACTGATTTTTAGGCAATACGTGCGGGGGTCGCACGTATTGGCCCTGTTTCTAGACCCGAGGTGCGATTTTAGGATTTGAAAAAAATAATACGCACTTATTTGAGGTTTTGGCGACCATGAAAGTGCGCATATTGAAATTTCAACATTTTATCTGCGTACTTATATACTATTTCAGAACAAAAACAGTGTTCTTAAGGCCTAATTCGCTACCATTAAATCCCATTTATGTGTGCCTGCCCCATCAGCGCGCACCTCGGTCTGTTTGATTCAGTCAATAAGTGCGAATTTGGTTTACAATAAAATAAAATACGCACTATCATCTCTGATATTTGATCAATACGTGCGCAACCTCTTCCAAGCCATAATATCGATTGCATTTCTCCCCAATCCTTGTTAGAATAAATTCACCTATATAAAGGAGGATAAAATCATGACAGATAATATGAAGCCTATGAACGAGGAAGGCTATACAGAGCAAATGCTCCAGGACGGCAGCACACTGGTATACCTGAAGCACAGGTTCATGGAAAAGAAAACCAAGGAACAACTTGACTGGATCTACAGCTGCATCCGTGATTCCAAGCTTATCGTTCCACTGATTCCCATCAGCAAGAAGCCGGACATGCTCGAAGACGATGACGGCACCAAGTACCTGGCAATCTTCTCACAGGAAGAACAGATGCCGGAGGACTACCGCGATGAATTTATTTTAGAGTCCATGACCTTCGAAGCCTGCCTTGAACTGGCCAGAAGCAATCCTGAAATCGATTCCATGGCCCTTGACGGATTCACGGAAACTATGGTAATAGATTTTCCTTTGGCCGAGGTCATTCTGCAAACGCCATCAAGATCGCACAAAGAGTAGCTCGTCAGGCTGCCGCTCCAGCCGTCGGCCTGCTCGCAGGAATCAGGCCATTTCACTGGCAGATAACATCTGCGTAAAATGCGATGCAGCCTTTTCCGTTGCGCTTGGCTGTGTACAGAGCCATATCCGCTTTCGGATACAGGGCTTCGAAGCTATTGCCGTCAGCCGGCGCAGTGGCTATACCGATGCTGGCCGACAGTGAAATGCCTTTGGCTGCTGTCGGTTCCGAATCGCTGGCCGACAGTGAAATGCCTTTGGTCTTAGATAAAGTCTCGCTATAGTTACACGGCTTGGACAGCTCCGCGAAGAACTGCTCCGCCTTAGCTGCGATGGCAGATTTGTCCGGCATATTGCAGAGGAATACGATGAATTCATCTCCACCCAGTCTGCCAACCAGATCATCCACACGGAAAACATCCTGAAGACTTTTTGCCACATCTACCAGGACCTTATCGCCGGTTATATGGCCGTAGCTGTCATTCAGGCCTTTGAAATTATCGATATCTATGACCAGTAACGCGTTGATGTCCCGCGTCGTACCGGCGGCACCTGACGATATTGGCTGGCAGGCCTGATCCGCCGCGGTAATAGTGCTATTCATCTTCTCAGCGAACACTACCCTGTTCAGCAATCCTGTAAGGGCGTCAGTCTCAGCACGCAGCCTGATATCCATATCCTCGCGCTTGATTTTGTCTATGTCCTCGAAAGTCAGATAAGCTTCCACGTCGGCAGTGCTAGGATACTTCATCAACTCCACAGTCAGCCTCAGCCAGCGAGTACCGCCATCAGGGAGACACTCGCGGTAATCCAGAGTTTTCTGGCCGATGCCCCTGTAATAATCACCCAGCAGCGCCGCAGAATTAGCAATAGCCTCATAAGCCGGCCTGTCCTCTTCACAGACATGCTCAGCAGCATATTTTTTCATTCTGCCGTTAAAGTTCCGCAGGTTTTCATCGAAATCCATATTAAGCAAATTGCCTTCCTGAATATCCTTAGTGACTGATTTACTTATATTGCAGCGCAACAATGTATATGATTCAGGGACCCTGTTTTCCAATGACTGACGCCATCGGCTGTAAATCATTTCCTTCTCCATCTGCCCCGTAATATCCTCGTGGGATACTATAGCAAACACAGGGCGGCCTGTAGAGAAAATCGTAGAGAACCCTGCTTTGATCCAACGGTACCCGACAGGCAAACGCAACTGAAATACCTGGTCGCCATTTTTGGCACCGCCAACAATATTCTCATAGAATTCTCTTACTTTCGGAATACTGTCATCAGGTACTACCCCAGCCTCTATCATGCCATCGGGCATATTCTCCACCCTCTCCGGCAAGCCACAGTCAACAGCCAGATTTGGCGGCACTATCAGCACCCTTTCATCTACCATAAAATGGCAGACCTTATTCCCGGCGTTCTGCATAGCCAGCTTGTAGCCGGCTTCGCTTAAGCGCAGATGCTCTATCGTCGACTGCTGTTCTCTTACATCTGTCATAATTGTATCTATGAGATCCACTTCCGAAGACATATCGTTGACATGCTCCTCAGCAGTATTCCCTTGGTATGCAGGCGCCACAGCACTGGTGAAGAAGATATTCAGATATCTTTCCCCCGTAATTGTCTTGCGCATATTTCCATTTATCATGACCCACACATAGCCGCCATCGCAATGGCGCAGGCGATATCTGGCATCACGTATATGTTCCCCCCGCAAGAGTGCGGCGGCAATGTTTCCCACATACTCCTTATCATCAGGATGAACGCCTTCCATTACATCTTCCTTATATGAAAACTCCTGTTTAACGCCCGGCTTCATGCCCACCAGATTCATGAACCCCTCGCTGCGATAGGATGGCTCAATTGAATCGTCATCCTGCACCTTCATGCGCACCAGCCCTCCCGGCACGCTGTCCATAATGGCATTCTTCTCCTCATTATCGCTTGCTATGACACGGTTAAGCTCGCGGCGGGTGATCAGCACGGTCACGTAATCGCCAAGGGCCGACAGGCCGCCTATAAGGTCCGCCTTTTGTGCGGGGTTGTTCAGACCAACTATGCCTATGATCTGTCCGTCCTTTTTCAGTGGTATGGCTACCAGGGACTTTATGGACAAAGCCTGAAAAACCTCTTTTTCCCTGGCGCCGACAACCAGCACGCTTACATCTTCGATGCTGACATAGTCTTTGTCAGCAAGGGCCTGCAGCAAAAAATCCGCCGTCGGCAGGGGCAGATCCCTGACGATATTTTTGTTCCCTGCGACTCCATGAGCGCAAACCTCGTAGGTACTGCTGACAGTGTCTTGACGCCTGTCGAACTCCAGCACGTATGACCTGTCGCCGTGGAAGAACGCCAGCATTTTGCTCAGTATGGCGCGGACGCCTGCATCGGCATCAGCCTGGCCGAGAAGTTGGTGGGCCACGCCGTCCAAAAATCTCAACTGCTCTATAGTCTCCGAGCGCTTAAGCTCGGATATTTTTTGTTCCGTTATGTTCTGATTGATGCAGTAGACCAGGCAACGGGCCTCGGCCGTGGCTATGACGCGCATTGTCACTCGCAGGTAGACCTTCTCGTCGCAGCCGGGCAGACCCACGAAAATACACTCCAGGGTCTTCTCCACGCCTGTTTTCATGTTGTCGCGCAAAAATGACAATATAGTCCTGCGGCTCTTTTGATCCAGGTGTTTCATCCAGTCCAGCTTAAGAGCATCGTCCAGCGTCATTCCCGTGCTGCCTATTACTTCCATATATTTGTCGTTGGCGCGCAGGAGTTCTATGCGGTCGTTATGGTATTCATATACGCAGGCGCCACCGATGTAACTGTTGAAAATCAATATATCCATAGACTCAGGATCCCAGAACTCATTATTATCCAGATTCTCCACTGTCTCGACAGCCATGATTTTCTGCTGCTTGCTGCTATCCCTTAGCAGTTCTTCGAAATCTTCCTTAGCCATAGGTTTGGCATAGAGATAGCCCTGCACATAAAAGCATCCTATAGACTTGAGGAAATCCGCCTGGCGGACAGTTTCCACTCCCTCGGCGATTATAGTCATATCCAGCCATTTGGACATGCGCACCATGGATTCTATAATATCTCCGCCCCTCGATGTATCTCCCTCTGAATCCAAAAATCCCATATCCAGCTTGATTATCTGAGCAGGTACATCCTTAAGGGTATTAAGAGATGAATAGCCGCTGCCGAAATCATCGATTTCTACGGTGAAGCCCATATCAACAAGTTCCTGAACGATGTCGATTATCTTCTTATCGTCAATAGCGAAGGCGGATTCCGTGATTTCAAGCCGCAACAGGTCGACAGAAATACCATACTTGCTGACAAGGTCGGAAATAGTCGGAATAAGGTCTTCCTTGTACACATCATATCTGGATATGTTGACGGACACAGGCAGGACTTCTCCTCCTTGATCCATCCACCTGCGCATATCCGCGCATACCTGTTCCCAGATGTACTTGTCCAGTTCGTATATGAATCCATTTCTCTCAAATATGTGAACGAAGGTCCCCGGCGACAGTATTCCCCTCTCAGGATGCCTCCACCGTACCAAGGCTTCGGCGCCTATAAGGGCTCCCGTGTTATGGTTATACTGAGGCTGGAACCAGGGTTCGAACTGTCCCTCCTCCAGGGCAGTTCCCATTTCGCTTACTATCTGCTGCTCAGCCATCTCTGCATCTTTCATTGAATCGTTGAAATAGGCCACATTCGTATTGAATCTGCCCTTAACAGTACTGCAGGCCGTAACAGCCCTGTCGTACATGGTGCTCACAGACAGTGAAAGATCGTCTACAACATATCTTCCTATGCTGAATGACAAGGGCCTGATAGATCCGTCAAAGGCAGCCACGCTTTCCTCGCATTTACGTAGTTCTTCTGACTGGGCATATTTGGCAGGATAGAGAGCAGAGAAATTATCCGCCATCATACGACCGGATATTCCTTCCATCTGCATAAATGCCGGCTTGGCTATTCCTGCAACGAACCGCAGGACTTCGTCACCCTTGACCGTTCCATACTGATCATTTATCATTTTGAAATTGTTGATATCCAGGCAAGCCATAATATAATAGCCCGGCTCCTTTTCCACTATCATTTTCTCTGCCTTCTGCAGGAAAGCATAGCGGTTGTAAAGCCCCGTAAGTACGTCTATCTGCAGTTCGTCTACAGTAATCGCGGACTCATGAAGATTTATTATATTCCTGACTCTCTGCCTGATGATCAGAGGTTTATACGGCTTGGAAACATAGTCGCCTGCCCCCATCATAAAGGCCTTGACTTCAGACGCATCCTCATTCTTGGCCGTAGCCACCACAACGGGTATGTGCTTCAGCTTCTCATCAGCCTTCATTTGCTCCAGGGCCTGAAATCCATCCATTACAGGCATTATAAGGTCAAGAAGTACAGCGGATATCCTAACCCGTGTTTCCTCATAACATCCAGTGCCTCTGCTCCATTGGCAGCTTCCAGAATATCATAGTCACTGTCCAGGATCACCTTAAGCATTTTCCTGTTAGACTCCACATCGTCAACTATCAACAAAGTGCGTCTCATTTGTCTTTCCTCCTGCTTACTTCTATTTATTAGCCTTAGCGGATACTATTGCCGTGTAGCTTTCACTGGCTGTAGTACCGTTATATGAGCGAATTTTGTAATAGTATCTCTTTCCCGCTTTCAGGGAACTGTTGGTATATGAAGTAATCTTGGTAGTCTTGATTCTCGTATATTTGCCATTCTTGGACGTTGCCCGGTAAACCTTGAAAACCTTGCCGTTGATACCTTTGTTCCAAGAGACGCGGATGGCCCGGCTGCCCTTTGCGACAGCTTTTACCTTAGTCGGCGCCTTGACCTGCAGAGGCATCTTCACGGTGACCTTCATGCAGTCAGCACCCTCCACATCAGCCGTGACGCTGATACCGCTGTCGACACGGTTTTTGATCAGGTCGCCCTTGTAAAGCTGGGTGTTGAACTTGAAGTTCGGATACTTGTTGACAACTGCGGAATTCATGGCCGGATAATCTATCAGAGGCGTGTTGACGCCGGTAGTTTCCGCATCGACTGCTGCGTCTGCCGCCGGTTCTTCTTCATAATATGCTTCCATTATGCCCGGGCTGTGGTCGATGGAGTTGATGGTGTTAGACGCGCTGCCGCCGGACGCATCGGTTATGCCGCGCTCGGTGACTGTAGCCTTGTCAACATGCCAGACAACTACGCCGAAAAGTCCCTTGGAGTAATCGTTCCCGTAAAGCCCGGCAAGTCCCCTGTCAAAGCCCTGGAACTGGCGATTCTCTATGAGGAATATCTGATTCTTATCTTTCGACTGGATGAGCAGTGCGTTATAGCCGTGACCGCTCTTCTCGCTGTTTACACTGTAAGTGCCGCTGTTGTAGATTCTGGTCGGCGTTATATAGCCGAGAAGGATCCTGCAGTAAGGGTCCAGGTATGTTGGATAGAAATCCTTACTGGTGTTCTCGAAGGGATCGCCGTCATTGCCCCAGCTACCATAAGCCATAAGTGACATTCCGCTAACGGAATAATTCTTCCATTCCTTCACGTTGCTTTCGCCGTAATATGGATCGTAGAGATCAGGCAATCCCAATATGTGTCCAAGTTCATGGCATACGACGTTGGTACCGTTCTGGAGTCTGACAACTGTTCCCGCGGAATTCTTTCCGGCCATAGTCTCCCCCATGGCGATGTAGTGGCCGACGCTGACGCCGTCAACTGAAATGTATGGGTCCAGGTCGTACTGGTGGGCCCAGATAGCGGCCTGATCAGTGTAGCCTGAGGACGATTCCTGTCCTGCCACAATGAAAAGCACGCTGAGTTCCTGGGCTGATATTTCGCCATCGCCGTCAGTATCGTAGACTCCGTAATCCACATATGATTCCGAAGCCTTGACCGCATCGCTTAGGGCCGAATTCAGGTCCGCCATGACGCTCTCATCATCGAAGTTTCCCTGCCAGTTGCCGTGGCTCCTGTTCAATGTCACGTGAACGACGCCGTCGTTGACTGTGTCATTCTGGTTGTTGTTCCCATCGGCTCCTGTCAAAGATGTCTCTCTGGCCGGCGCAAAGGTAAACTGCCCTTGTGATACGTCGCTATAGTAGTCGGCTACGCTGTTGCTGCCGTTAAATATCTTATCGTTCCAGTCGTAGTCATTATTGTACGCCACGTCGGAAAAGCCAATGACGATGGCCAGCAGTGGAATTGCCGTGTCGGCGTCAACGGACTGGGCCGTAAGCTTTTTCATGGAAGTAAGTGAATTGCTCTTCCGGATTGAGCTCAAAGAAACGACTTTCCGAGCCGGTGCTGTCTTGCCGCTGTATTTCAGCCCGCCCAAAGCGTAGTACCTGGCTTTATAGGTGCTGCTGCTCAGGCTGCTTGCCTTGCACAAAGAACTTGCCTTGGCGGCCGCGGCTTTCTTGCCTGCGGTTTTGCCGGTCTCGGCTCTGACGCCCATGTACAGTTTGCCGCCTTTAACAAAAACCTGCTTCCAGGTTTTGCTGTCCTGGTCTTTCTGTATGACGGTTCCGTCGTCGTTGACATAGTAGTGGAAGTACTCATCGCCGCTCATGCGAGCCGTGAATGTGGTCCCGTCGGGCTGGCTTAAGTGTATGTCGCCGTTGTAAGCCGGCATGGCATATACGCTTGTAGCGCTCATGGAGATGATCACGCACGCACAAAGGATGACGATCAGGGCTGCTGCCAGCATCCTGCCGATGCCGATGCTGGCGCCGGCTGGCCTTGCTGCCTGCTGTATGCCGACTGGCCTTGCTGCATGCTGCATGCCGGTGCCGATGCTGGTGCCGGCTGGCCTTGCTGCCTGCTGCCATCCGCTAAAATCCAACTTTCTCATAAGGACCTCCTCGCACTGAAAGAGACGAATAACTTCAGAATAATTATATCATATCTAACAATTATTGGCACTTGATTTTAGCAATTTAAACAGATAATGTAAATAGGGCCCTGGGCAGTGTCGGCCGCCGGCTTAGCGTGGGACGGCGCGGTCCGGTCCCAATCTCGGCCGCCGGCTTGGCGTGGGCCGGCGCGGGCCCGCGAGCGCCAGACATGGTTTCACCCAAAACGCCGTTTCATAGTAAGCATCAAAACATAGGCACATAGGTAAAAAAACAGAGCAGTTCGCAACTGCCCTGTTATAGCTTACAGTGTTTGTTTACATTCTTCTGGAAT